>NZ_LSHM01000051.1:0-4049 GCF_001557175.1 Blastomonas sp. CCH9-A1 | reverse complement strand
TGCAATCGCTCTGATCCCTTAGCGTACGTTTTCGAACATTCTCTCACCGGACCCCTTGCAGGGCTTGGAACGGGCTGGCCTGATCGCGATTTCGGAAAACTCAGAAGATGCTCGCTCCCGGAACGTGACCCTTACTCTCTCGGGGAAAGCCAAGCTCGACGAGGTTCTGCCGGGATACTTCGCCATCCTTCATCGTCCCGATCCAGCAGCCGACAAATGACATTCCGGATCGTTATATTGCGGACCATGCTCGTCTGGCTCGTCGTATGGCCGCTTGTGACCGGGATGCTCAAGCTGCTGGGGTTCATCGCGAGCGATATGGCGCTTGGATTTCAGACACTCATTCTGACGGCAATCCTTGTTCCCCTCATCAGTCTGCTGCTTGCTCCAGCGATGCATTCGCTGGCAACTCGCTTAATGAAGGAATGGTCATGACTGACAGGTTCGAAAGAGGCCTCGAGAATCTTCGCAGAATCGACGGTGAAGCCGGAGAGAAGGTGGTTGAAAGCTTAAAGGACATATCGCCGGATCTTGCCCGCTACACCATCGAATACCCGTTCGCCGATATCTACGCACGGCCCGGTCTTGGCCTCCGCGAACGAGAGATCGCGACGATCGCAGCCCTTACGGCGATGGGCACGGCACAGCCCCAGTTGAAGGTCCACATCCAAGCCGGACTCAATGTCGGTCTTACGAAGAGCGAGATCGAGGAAATTATCATCCAGATGAGCGTGTATGCCGGATTTCCAGCAGCGTTGAACGGGATGCAAGCCGCCAAGGAAGTCTACTCGAGCTCGGATGCCAGCGAATTCGATCAGGATGAGCCTAATTGACGGCAGCTTGCGGTAAGGAATTCTGCCCAGGCGAATGTCCGCAACTGGGTGGAAAGCGGCCATGAGTAGCGGTTTCCTTAAATGAGTAGTTGGGGCAGTCAGTCGCTCCGTTCGTCCCACACTTCGATATTGTCGGCGCGCCTGATCCTGATGGGCAGCTTCTCCTCGAGAAGGGCTGAGAGGGAACGCGCGGCAAATAGGTCTCGTACGGATTCGCTATCTGCTGCCGCGTCCTGCAATCGTTGCCAAAGAAGGAAAGTGTAGGGCTGTACCCCTCCCGTATAGGGGATGCCGCGGAATGACGTTTCCACTTCGCCGACGATCCGCTGATGCGGTTTGGAGGTGACGGGCTGGCCAGGTTTGGCGGCGCCGCTGGCGACGTAAGCGCGCAGAAACTTCAGCCTATCGGTCAGGCCGGGCAGCAGTTCGACAGCGATCTGATCTAGCACCGGACTTAGCGACGCCGGGATCTCATCACCGGCAGCAAAACCATGTTCGCCCTCTAGGTTATATTCCACAAGGTCGAGATCGGGCGCATGCATGCGTTCGACCCAGCGATGAACTTTGGGCGCGTCGCGCTGCATGATTGCGAGCGGAACCGGATCGCGCCCAAGATGAGCGAACAACGGGCCAAAAAGCGAATAGTCGCCGATCGAAGGCTGGGTGCCAACCAGATAGGGATGCTGTGTGAAATGTGCGTCGAGCCCTTGAAGTAGCTGGCGATAGCTTTCCTCGATTGCCGGGATTGTCTCGTCCGACACGCCCAGCATTGGCAGATAGCTGTTCATCCGCGCCATCACCGAGGCGGTGCGCTCGGCATTGCCGCCGACCCCGAAAGCATCTTGCAGAAAAGCTTTCTGTCTATCGAGGTAGGACCAGCGGTAGTGCATGGCATGTCGCGTCAGGCCAAGCACCGAATAGAGTTCGAACAGGTGCGCGACTGCGAGTTGGCGCGGCGTCTTCGGATAGGCAGAATAGCGCACACCGGCGCGTTCGAAGTGATCGATGATGTCGACGGTATCTTGCACGACGCTACCATCGGCAAGCTCCACGACCGGGATGATGCCCCGCCCGATTCTCGGCACCACTACTTGCGCGAAATGGGGGTCGCTGGGCGGTCTCTCACGGTAGCCGATGCCCTGCTTGCGCAAGTAACTGCGAACCTTGCCGGTATAGAGCGAGTGCGGCAGGCCATAGAGGACAAGAACATTTGTCATCAGGTGGGCTGATTCCTCAATATGAAACTGCAAGGCCGCTGAGCTTGCCCGCTAACAAGGATGCCGCCGAATGTCTGCAACGGGTCGTTTGCGGCTGGTCCGCTTCTGGGCATGTGGCCGGCAACGATGTCCGCCCCCGGCTCGTCACGCAGAAGCGCCAGCACGGCCGATGCATCCAGCACCACCTCGCTCGTGGGGCAGGATCGCTAATGCTCGCTTCGTCGTGCCCGGCCTCTTCACGCCTGTCGCGTAGGAAGTCTTCGGTGGTGCGCGGCGACTTGACCGCCTGCAGGTACAGCTCGCGTGCGCGCATCACACGATGGCCGATGGGCACAAGTCGGACGCCACCCGCTTCTACGATCGCGGTCACCTTCGTATCGCCCGACAAGCCCATTGCTTCGCGCACGGACTTCGGAAGAACCATTCGCCCATTGGCAGCCACCTTCAGATCAATAGCCGTCATCACACGTTGAACCTTAGACCAAATATGCCACGGTTTAAAAAGTGGCACACAATCAGATAGGACGCAACGCCATAAGAAATTTGGTTGTACGATAGGGGGTCGCTCAACGGACACAAAATTTGGCCCGATCGCCAATCAATAGAATTTGGCTTTCGTCCTCCAAAATCGGGGTCGACCAGTCCGTCTCATTAAGGTAGTACGACTAGATTCTCATTGATGGGGCGCTAAGCGTTACAGATGACCGGGACTTTGATCGGATACGCACGGTGTTCAACCGACAAGCAGGATTTGACGGCCCAACGCCATGCTCTCGCCGAGCTCGGTGTGTCGGCCGACCGGATCTATACCGATCACGGCCTCACCGGCACTTCGCGCGATCGGCCAGGGCTTGCGCAGGCACTCGCCGCCGTCCGTGCCGGCGATACCTTGGTCGCACCGAAGCTCGACCGCCTAGCCCGATCGGTCCCCGATGCGCGGGCGATCGCCGAGGAGCTCGAGAAGCGCGGTGTTGCCCTCGCCCTCGGCCGACAGATCCACGACCCGAGCGATCCTATGGGCAAGATGTTCTTCAACATCCTCGCCACCTTCGCTGAATTCGAAGCTGACCTGATCCGGATGAGGACGCGGGAAGGTATGAAGGTCGCCAAGGCGAAGGGAAAGTTGAAGGGCAAGCCCCCCAAGCTGACCGACCGCCAGCAGCGCCATCTGCACCAGCTGCATGAAGGAGGCGAGCACTCGATCAGTGAGCTGAGCGAGTTATTCTCGGTTTCGCGCCCAACAGTCTATCGAACCATCCAGCGCATGGCATCCAAGCTCGCTTCCGGACAGTAGTGCATTCTAGCGGCCCGTCCGCACCCAGGGCACCGTCGTTCGATCGACTTTGATATCTCTCTGGTATGGCAGCTCGCATAGGGTCAACGCTTCAGCGGCTGAGCCGTGTTCCCATATCGGATATTGGTCGCCTCGCAAAATAACCGGCATCCGGGAATGGACTTCGGCCGCGGCACCAGTGCCATCCTTCATCACCATCGAATAGCAATCACCCCATTCATCCGAAGACCGCCATACGCCGGCGACGGCGAACAACTCCGCGTCCGGCAGCGACAGCCAGGTGCGCGTCATGGATCCTCGGGGACCCTCGGCCTCCGCCCACGCGGTAAGGGGGATGAGGCAACGTCGCTTCTCGAAGCTGTCCCGCCAGAAGAACTGGCTCAGCTTGTCGGTGCGGGCGTTGTTGACCGGTTTCGGCTTTAGAGGCTGGCCCGACTTCTTGCTCTTCAGCGACAGCGGAAAGCCCCACACCATCGATCGGATCGATCCGTTGGCCACGACCAACCCGGGATACCCTGGATAGATCTCTCCCGGCGCGTTGCTCGCTGCAGCGGGCGCGGCGTTGAACAACCCAGCGACCTCGGCCGAGCTCTTGGTCATGCGATACAGGTTACAAATACACGCCTCCCAGCCTTCAGGAATCTTCAACTGTCATCGCAGTATGATAGAAGAAGAGATCATGCCCGCCACCATTCTTGCCGCCGC
>NZ_LSHM01000050.1:0-55580 GCF_001557175.1 Blastomonas sp. CCH9-A1 | reverse complement strand
TCGGAACGGTCGGGATGCTTAGCGTACGTTTTCGAACATTCTCTCACCGGCCCCCGATCCTGGCAGACGCGACGAACCTCGGCATCGAGCGCATGGCCAACGCCAGCCAGGGCGTCACCTACGCCCAGCTCGCCTGGACGCATGGCTGGTACGTATCGGAAGAGAATTACGCGGCAGGGCTGCGCCATCTGGTGGACGCGCAAGCCGCGCTGCCGCTCACGCGCGTGTGGGGCGACGGCACCGCGTCGAGCTCGGACGGGCAGTTCTTCCGCTCGGGCAGGCGGGGCGCGGCCGGCAGCACCAACGCGCGCTACGACCGGGAGCCGGGGCAGAAGATCTACGCCCATGTCGCCGATACCTACGCGCCCTACCATGTCCGGCTGATCTCGGCGACCGCGGCGGAGGCGCCCTATGTGCTGGACGGGCTGGTCGCGCACGGCTGCGGCATCGAACCCGCGACCCACTATGCCGATACGGGCGGCGCGTCCGACCACGTGTTCGCGCTCGCGCACCTACTCGGCTTCCGGTTCGTGCCCCGCCTGCGCGATCTAGCCGATCGCCGGCTCGGCCTGTTCCCGGGCACGGCCCGCCCCGAGGCGCTCGCGAAGCTGATCGGGCGCCCGTTCAACATCGCTGCCATCCGCGAAAGCTGGGACGAGATCGTCCGGCTCGCCGCGTCCGTGAAGGCCGGCGTGGTGCTACCGTCGGTCATGCTGAAGAAGCTGGCCGCGTACCGTCGCCAGAACCGGCTCGACTTCGCGCTCCAGGAGCTGGGCCGGATCGAGCGCACCCTGTTCACGCTCGACTGGCTAGAATCCAGGGCGCTCCGCCAGCAGTGTCAGGCTGGGCTCAACAAGGGCGAGGCGCGTCACACGCTCGCCCAAGCCGTGTTCGTCCACAAACAGGGCCGCCTGCGCGATCCGCAGTTCGAGAACCAGGCGCTGAAAGCGTCCGGGCTGACGCTGGTCACCGCCGCGATCGTGTACTGGAACACGCTTTACATGGGCCGCGCCGTCGAGCATCTGCGCGCCAGCGGCGAGCCCGCGCCCGACGAGCTGCTCGCCCATGTAGCCCCGCTAGGCTGGCGACACATCAGCCTGACCGGCGATTACCTCTGGCAAAACGCCGCTGCCGAGCTCGATCAAGACGGCTACCGCGCACTCAACATCGCCGGCGGACCCGGAGCCAAGGTGGCCTGAGCCGCCCTGTTCGCTACCTGTTCAGCTTACCGCTGTCCGTGTCACAAACCTTGAGGTGCTCCCATGTACTCGCCCAGCCCACGCGCGATCAGTTCGTCGTTCGACAGCCGCGGGCCACGCTTCAGCTTCGGGGTGCATAGCCGACGCCGGTCCACCTTCGTGGGATCCGGTTGCGGGGGAGGGGCGAAGATCGTGAAGGACCCGGAACTGCGCGCCGGCTCGTTGTTGTTCCGCTTCCGGTGGTGCGGCCTCACCTCCTGCATGGCCTGCGCCATGGCGAGAGCCGCTCCCAGGCGCTTGCTCTCGACGATCTCGGCCTGGTTCACCTGCCGCATCTTGTCGAAGACGGTGTAGGGGAGGGTGCGGTGGTTGTGCCGGACCTCGATACGACCATCGGGATACTCGCAGATCTGGACGCGCATGCCGGCGAGCGATCGGGCTGCGGGCGTCGGGTCGAGGATGAAGATCGTCTTGTTGAAATGGATCGAGAGCGATTTGGTGACCGTCCGCTCCTCGCGCCAGACCATTTCGGCGTCGACGTCGTCAGATGGGGCGAGGGGGGCGATGCGCATCGAGGGCGACCCGGGGAGGGCGGGCAAACCGCTCATTGTGCCGCGCCAGATACGTCGGGAGGAAGGCGTTGGCGTGTTCGATCGACGAGACACCTTCAAGCCGCATGGCCTTGACCAGTCGGTCCTGTAACGTCCCGTTGGCACGTTCGACGCGGCCCTTCGCCTGCGGCGAATTGGCGCAGATGATCCCGATATCGAGCTTGTCGAGCGCGCGGCCGAGATGGGTCATCCCGTCACCCTCCGCCGTGGCGTTGTTGTTCCGAAAGGCGCTGTGCTTGTCGGAATAGAATGCGACCGGCTTACCGTGCCGCTTCAGATACGCCGTCGTCGCGCGCATGTAGGAGAACGTGCTTTCGCTCTCCGCCATCTCGAGGTGCATCAATTCGCTGGTCGCATCGTCGATATAGACCAGGAGGCTGCAGCGCGGACCGCGCCCCTCGAACCAGTCATGGTCCGAGCCGTCGACCTGGACGAGTTCGCCACGTCGGTCGCGGCGATGTCGCATCTGATGGAGCTGGGCGCGCTTTGCCCGCTTGGCAGTCCACAGGCCTGCCTCCATCATCATCAGGCGGAGCGTCTCGTGCGAGATGGAGATGCCGTGCCGCTCGGCGAGATATTCCGCCGCCAGCGTAGGACCGAAATCGGCATAGCACTCGCGGACGATGGCGATGACGTGCCCGCGAAACGCATCGCTGAACCGGCGGTTGCTCGGTCGTCCGCGCTTGCGTGAGATCAGACCGGACGGACCTTCGTCGCGCAGCCGCGCGAGCAGTTTGAATACCTGGCTGCGCGCCAGGCCGAGGACCGCCATCGCATCCATCACGCGCAACTCGCCGCGCTGTACCCGCATCAGCGTGTCGAACCGCGATATCTCGCCTGCGCTCATCGTCATCACCGTCATCGTGCGGCCACCTCCAAAATGGAGGTGGCCATGACACTCGAAGCCTGCCGGCGAGGTTACCGTCTCGCTTCTAAATTGCAGGAGAGTCTCATTTCCACGTTGCGCTTACACTGCAGACCATAGATTTCAGATTGATAATGTTTCTTATGTTAAATCAATGGCTTATCCGACCTTAGACAACATAGACGCGATATTCGTCAGACGGAACGCGTTTTCCGGAAGGCCATCCGGGGAATTCGATAGCAGCTTCTTTTCTGAGGCTGTTGGCAATCGCCCCGGCGTCGGTTTTGCGTATCGCGTGGGCAGCAAGAAGCCTTGGCCAGACCGAACCCCAAGCAGTACCCGGACTGTTCGCGGCTATCTCTAGGAGTGTCGATCGGGCCGCGGCGCGCTCTTCGCCCAAAAACTGCCGATGTGAAACTGACGGCTTTTCCCATTCCGTCCCGAATAACGAAGACTGACCCGCTGTCTCACGCTTCGCGATGCTCATCTGCCCGGCGATCGTCGATTGTGCTTCCAGTGCTTTAACCTGGCAGTCTCTGAAAACCTCAATACCTCTGGCATCGCGGGTGCCATAGACGAGAAAGTAGTAGGTTCGGTCCTTACCCGGATATCGGATGTCGACATCAGCGACGTAGGTAAAGCCGCCCACCGCCCGAACAGCATCCTTGAAACACTCCAGGAATACCGCCTTGCGTTCGGCAGGACCGGCGCTGGGATCGTCCGACACGGCCGCAAGACGCGCTCGCCAGTCAACTCCGGGAAAAAGTCGATCGTAGGTGTTCGATAACGACGGCAGGACCGTGAATCGATTGGCGAAATCGAACATGAAATTAAAGACAACTTCGCTCCGCGGGCGAGACAGCAGCGGCCGCAGAGCCTCGAGGTCGATCTTGAAGCCCTTGGGGTCGATGAGAGAAAACGTGAAGGCACGCGACGGGAGCGAATTCGCGATCGTGGGAGCCAGGCAGACGAAGTCTCCCTGATGCGGATGCACGGTCACCTGTGGAAATTGCGCTCCAATCCCGCTTAGTTCGCGAAACGGGCCAATTTGTTTTTCGACCAGGTGAGCTGTCATCCGAACATCACGGCGCCGCTGCGGCATTTCAAGCCAGGATTTCCGCGCGGCGGTCAGACTTTGAAGCGCTATGCCAAACGATGTGTCGGCATAAGCTTCGTCCTCGCTTTTCCAGGGGCCAGAATAGCCATCCACATAGACCACTTGATCGTAAACGCTCGCAATTTTATGGACGAGCCGCTCCAGATATGAGCGCAGGAAATGGTGCTTTACGAACGCTTGTTCGCGACCAACGTAGTGGGATGGAACGTCAATTTCGATCATGCAGCAACCTGTATCGGTAACTCGTTCCACTCTCTGCCATCGAGCTCCCGGCCCCCGGTCTTCGGCCGAATACCGCCCCACTGCTTGAAGAAGAACGCGACGTCCTGGCCCTGGCATTGCTCGCGTATTTCGCGAACCCATTCGACATCCATTGCGCGGGCGCCAGGCCCGCTTTCACCACCGACAATCACCCAATGTATGCCGGACAGGTCGAGCTCACCTACAGGAGCGATCAATGGTTCGATTGAAAGAAAGCGCACTCCGGCGGGCGCGGCGCGCAGATGGTCGATCCTCGATCGCGCCTTGGCCTCTTCGACCGAAACTCCGTGCCAGATATGTAGCGGCGCAGGACGGTCCGCATATCTGACACGCAGATAATCGCGCATCCGCGACGAGCGCTTGCTGAGGAGCTGGAACACGTGCCAGTCGGCCGCTTCCATCGTGTCGAAAACGCGATCGACGAAAGAACGCGGAACGCTTTTGTGAAATAGGTCACTCATCGAGTTCACGAAAATCATCCGCGGACGGCGCCAATTCAGGGGTTGCTCGAGACGTGAATGTCTGAGCGTGAGATCGAACCCATTCTCGAACGGGTGACCGGCTACGCCCCTAAATCGCTCGGCGAAGCGAAGCGCATAGCAGTTGTCGCAACCGCGCGTGATCTGCGTGCAGCCCGTCACCGGGTTCCACGTGGCATCGGTCCATTCGATCGCGCTACCGTCAGCCATACCTACTTCCAGAACAAAACAGAAACTGTCATATCTAAGCTCTCAGCGCAATTCCAATCCGGCCTCGGCATCCGCAGCCTCTTCCGAGACCGCCTCAAGCGGCTGAAATCGATAGGTCTGGAGATCGAGGCGCATCTGCTTCGTCAAACCTTTGACGCTGTAAGCGCCGCCACCGGTCCAGCTCGCGCTCTTGGTATAGCCGTAGGCCTCGGCATGTTTCACCATCTCATCATGCGGAGCAACGTACCAGCAGCCGTCATCGTGGAACGCTAGCCAGAGGCTTCGACCGATGTATTTGCGATCGATCAACCAGCGCCCCTTGAGCTGGATGAGCTTCGTATCTCCCGTCTGCTCGTTGTAGAGGATGAAATCGATCCCGCCGTCGTACACCGGCAGGAAGGCGTTGTAGCCATTCGCCAACGCGAGGCTGACCAGCGAATTGCGATTGATTACCTCGCGAACCTGGCTGCGATAGCGGCTCATTACCTTGTCTCAGGCCTGCCATGTCGGAAGGGAACTCACAATCTCGCGCGTTCGCAGGCTTATCGCGATGACCCGGGCCAGAAGGTCGAACGGGTATCGCGGGTCGCCCGCTTCTTCGCGCGCATAGGCATTGGCGTCCTTGGTAATGCCGGACGCGGTGTCGGTGCGGACGCCCTGCCATTCCATCACCCATTCGATCGCCGATTTGCCGTTCACGACGTAGTCGTAAGCTTCGAGCGGCACGCCGGTCAGGGTAAGGTTGTGATTGTAATGAATGATGCTGCGATCATAGTCCCCCTGCCTGCCTCCGAAACGCATCTTGTCGACGCGCCAGAAGGTGGCGGGGTCCGGGATGTTGATGAGCCGCAGATCGCCTTGGACCAGCGTGACGGGGAAAGGTTCGACGGTTTCGAAACCGCAGTGTAAGTCAGCGAGCTCCCGGCCCGCGCGCTCGAATGCGTCGAACACGGCCCGGTCGGTCGGCACTGGCAGGCGCGGCAGCTCCTTCGCGAGCGTGTCAGCAAAGCGGGCGCGGTAGTCGGGGGCGTGGAGCAGGCTGTAGGCATAGTAGAACACCGCCTCGTGGCCGAGCGCCGGATCGTCGAGCGCGGTGCGGTAGGCGTCAAGCGCTTCCGGTGTAATGCCGGGACGGCGGCGGTAGCGACGCTCCCCTTCCCCGAAAGTCTCTTCGGGGGCGAGGTCGGCGTCCGGGGCGGCGGGCTCGTAGAGCCAGAGGGGAAAGCACTGCGAGCCGCCCATGTCGGCGAAGTGCAGACTGGGCACGCCGTCCGCCATGATCGCTCCGAACGCAACCTTTCCGCCAACCCCCGAAATGCAGATCACCTGGTTTTCGCAGCCTGCCGCCGGAAAGATTGACGGCATCTTGTAGACCATTTCGTTCAAAGCGCGGTCGAAGTAGAGAGCCTGAGGCGTAAAGGGCCGATATAGCGACCGCGTGCTTGCGGCTTCGTTGTAGGCTAGCGGCCGCCCTTTAACCGCCATGTCCTTCAACGCGCGAGTCCAACTGATCTTACGGCTGTCGGTGTCAACGAACCGGTCGATCGCGTCCTCCCGCTCCTTCCGCGTCGCGTTAGGATGCGCCGCATCGAACCGCATCAGTTCCGCGTTATACGCATCGATCATCCGTCCGATATTGGCGCCGAGCGCCGTGCGTGACGGGTTGAAAGCCCACCAGTCCCGCTGTGTTTTCACGCCGGCGGAGTAGCTGGCAAACAGTTTGACTCGCTCCTTCCCGTCCTTGTCGCCCATTGCCATCAGCTCGGCGAAGCTGCCATCGCGCTGGCTCAGCCAGTCGCCATGCGCGTCTGGCTCGATCAGGCGCCAGCCCTGCCGGGTGGCCACGCCGTTCATGCTGCCCAGGCGCGTGACCTCCGCCAGCTTTTGCTCGCGCGTCAGATAGTCGTCGACAGCGTGGAAATGGATGCGACCGTGGTGATCGGCGTCCGGGTTCTTGACGAAGAGCCACACCGCGATCGGTGTGCGCGTGCCAACACCAAAGACATTATCCTTTTCGCGGCGGCGCTGCTCGCCAGAGGTTCGTGCATCACCCTTGAGATGGAAGATGTAGAGCTCGGCGAATTCCTCCTGAAGGCAGCGGCGAATGCCGTCAGCCGAGTTGCCGTCGACCCAGCCCCCGTTGGTGACGAACGAGACAATGCCGCGGTCGCCTATCCGGTCAGACGCCCAGCGCATCGCACGGATGTAGCTGTTGTAGAGCCCGTTCTTGTTCCGGGCGCTAGAGCGCGCCGCGTAGGTGTCGCGCACCCGCCCGTCGAGATGAGGATAAGCGACGTTGGCGGCGTTGTCGTTCGCCGTCTCCTGCCCGTCCGAGTACGGTGGGTTTCCGATGATGACCCGGATGTCGAGTGCCTTCTGCCGCGTCCGGCGACCGCTGTTGTCGCGAAACTCCTCGGCTATCAGATCGTCCCTCTCGTAGAGCTGGAAGGTGTCTGTGAGGCAGATGCCCGGGAAAGGCTGGTAGTCGCCGCCCGACAGCTCGTGGAACGTCGCTTCGATGTTGATCGCTGCGATGTAATAGGCAAGCAGCACGATCTCGTTGGCGTGGATCTCGTGCGCATATTTGCGCGCCAACTGGTCTGGTGGGATCAAGCCCGACTGCAGCAACCGGGTGACGAAGGTGCCGGTTCCGGTGAAGGGATCGATGATGTGGACACCTTCGGAGGCCAGGGTCTGCCCGAAACTGTCTCGCAGCGCCTCGTCGATCGAACGGATGATGAAATCGACGATTTCCACCGGCGTGTAGACGATGCCCAGCTTCTTTGAGAGGGTCGGAAAGGCGGTCTTGAAGAACTTGTCGTAGAGCTCAAGAACGATCTTCTGCTTGGCGGCTGCTCCGTCGATGCCGGCGGCGCGCAACCGGACGCTCGCGTAGAACCTCTCGAGGCCCTCGGCTTCCCGGTCAAGATTGTGGCGATCGAGAACGCTCAGCACGCTTTCGAGCGCCCGACTGACCGGATTTGAGGCGGCGAAGTCGTAGCCCTCGAACAGCGCCTCAAACACCGGCCGGGTGATCAAGTGCTGGGCCAACATCTCGATCGCTTCGGCCTCGGTGATACTGTCGTTGAGATCGTCGCGGATCTCGGCCAGAAAGCGCTCGAAGGCCGCCCTCTCTGTACTGTCCGGAGCGGAGACGATCGCTGCGATGCGCGTAACCTGCGCCTGAGCGATGCCGGCAACGTCCTTGGCCCACTCCTCCCAGTAAGTGCGGGTGCCGCACTTCTTGACGATCCGCGCCATGATCGCGCGGCTGACTTCGTCGAACCGGAAGGCAAGGCTGTCCTGAGCCGGTCCTGGTGCCGCAGGGCGTTCGTCACCGGGATCAGTGTCCCCCGCCCCGCCCTCGCCACCGATGCCGATGCCGCCACCTGCGTTCTGCGCCCGGGTCGGCAACTCGTTGGCGACTGCAATGATTTCGATGCGGTCGCCCGGATCGACGCCGAGGTCGATCTTGTTGATCGTCGCGTCTAAGCGCTCGTCATGGCTGCGGAGCGCGTTCAGAATTTGCCATACGACACGGTATTTCTCGTTACTGTTAAGCGCGTCCTCGGCTGCCACACCCGCCGGGATGCCGACCGGCAGGATAACGTAACCCAGTTCCTTGCCCGGAGCGCGCCGCATGACGCGCCCGACCGCCTGGACGACGTCGATCTGGCTCTTGCGCGGATGGAGGAAGAGAACCGCGTCGAGTGCGGGCACGTCAACGCCCTCTGAAAGACATCGCGCGTTAGTAAGGATGCGGCACTCATCATCGCGTCCTGTGTCAGCCTTGAGCCAGCTCAGTAGATGATCGCGCGCCTTGGCGTTGAACCCGCCGTCGACATGCTCGACAGCAACCTCGAGCGGCGGCATTTCCTCCGCAAGCTCTGGCGCGACCGTTTCAAGAGAGGCCCGCCAGTCAGCCGCCACCCGCCCGAACTCGGCTGCGACTGTCTTAGAGGCTGCGATGCTCTTGGCGAATGCGATCGCCCGCCGCATCGGCCTCGGGGAGCCATTCGCCTCCCCGGCGAAATCCGCCTTGGTCAAAGCCTTGTAGCAGCCGACCAGCTTGGTCGCATCGTCGAGCACGAGCGCGCTGTCGTCGTCGGCGAGGCGCGCCTGAAGTCCAGCGGCAACGTCAGCCTCGTTGATGGCGAGCACGATCACCTTGTAGTCGGTGAGGAGGTTGTTCTGGACCGCCCAGCCAAAGCTGCGCGTAAACAGCGTCTCACCATAGAGCGCGGGATCGTCCATCGAAACGAGCGCGGCATCTTCGTCGCGTGCGACCTGCCGCACCGCCTCCCCGTACACGCGCGGCGTCGCCGTCATGTAGAGCCGTTTTGCGCCGCGAATGTAATTCGCGTCATGCACACGAACGAAGTTGCTTTCGTCCTCTCCCGATAAAGTGACGCCGGTGGTGCGGTGCGCTTCGTCGCAGATGATGAGGTCGAAGGCCGGCAGCCCGAACTTCTCCTGCGCCACCGCTATCGTTGGCAGCGACTGGTAGGTCGAGAAGATCACCGTCATTCGGGCGACGTCAGGCGTGGTCGCCTTGGCCGCGAGCACCGACGCGTTGGTGGTGGCGGGGATCTCCAGATCGTGCGCATCGATGTCAGTGGTGTCGTCTTTGGCGCGCCGGACGCCAACCTGAGTGTCAGAGCAGACTGCGAACGATCGCAGTGGTGCCTCGCTGTCGATCGACCATTCGCGCACGGTCTGCTGCATGAGCGCCAGACTCGGCACGAGGAACAGCACGCGGCCGCCCCGCCCCGCCATCGCCTCTGCGATTTTGAGTCCGGTGAAGGTCTTGCCGGTGCCACAGGCCATGATCAGTTTGCCGCGATCGGCGGTAGCAAGCTTCTCGGTGACGCACTCGATTGCCTCCACCTGGTCGGGACGTGGGCGCTTCTTGGCGATTGGCCTCACAGTCCCGTCGGCAGAAAATGCCGCCCAGTCGATGCCGCTCTCCGCAAGCTCGGTCAGTCCGATGCGCTGCGTCTCTATAGCCTGTTCGCGGAACGTAGTTTCGGCGTGCTCGGTCCAATTGACCCCGGTCGTATCAACAAACAGCCGTCGCGCGAACGGTGCGCGCGCCGAGGCCGCGAGGAAGCCGTCGATGTCGGCGCGCTGGAGCCGATACCCCTCAGCGTAGAATTTGCACTGAATCGCGCACCATCGGCCCGGATCGTCGGCAAGCTCCGCGACAAGATCGATGCCAGTGTCGGTGCCGCTTTCGCCGCGTTCATGGGCAAAATCGGCATAGGTAAGAACTCGCGCATAGCGGCCCGCCTGGGTCGGTGCGTGCTCAAGCCAGATTTTGGTCAAGCGCTCGAAGTAGGTCCCCTTCTCGCGCTGCGACCGCGCGGCTGACCGATACTGATTGAGAAGTTCGTTGAAGGGTGTGGTCACAGTGGAAAGCCTGCCTCATTATCTTATTGCCAGATCCGCGGCGAACGAAGGCGATCAGGTTGCCGATCATCCCGTCACAAACTAATTTCAAGCAGTCTCACCGGAAAGTTACCACCTTCGTTTCGGCCGCGTCGGCGATCGACTTCCACTTTTGGTCGCTTGTCCAGGCAGGAAGGCCATCACGCCGCGCCAGCGCGAGGCAAAAGCGATCGCCAAGCGACAGGCCGAGGTCGGCGGTGACGGCTCGCAGTCGACCGGCCATCTGCGCAAGCGCCTTGTCGACGGGCACAATCGTCATCGGCAGCGGATCGAGCATGGCATCGACCTCGCGCTCCGGCATGCCGGCGTGCACGAAATGGGTCACTACCTCCGCGTAGTTGACCGCACTTACTCTCGCCTCGGCAATTGCGTTGGCGACTTTGTCAGCCCCCTTCTCTCCTTTCAGCATTGCTATGAGAGCTGAGGCATCAAGCACGACCTCGCTCATTCGCCACTCTCTTCGCGCCGCTTTTCCAAAAACGCTGCAACTGACGATGCGGGATTCTCGCCGGTATATTGCTTGGCCAGCGCTTGGGCTCGCGCGACCGCCTGAGCCGCTGTGCGCAGCACAACTCCGTCGGGAGTTTCGTCGAGATAGACGGCCCCTCCCCCGACCAGACCGAGCCGCTTCCGTATGTCAGCGGGAAGGCTCATTCGCCCGTTTGGGGTAATGTTCACTTGAACAGTCATCCGTTAATCCGATCTTCGCCATGTCGCCAGCGACATGGTTTGTCAGCGACGCCAGCGACTGACCGTAGCAGCCAGAAGTGTCTATGGCGACACTGAATGTCATATCACATTGTTTGCGCCAAGAATCCGATTGGACGCCTAAGTCGGTTCCTCCAACCACCTTGATCGGGCCAAGCAACCCATAGTCGGGCGGTAACTAATGTGTACGAAAGGGGGTCGCTTAACGGACGCGAAGTTTGGCCCAATCGCTAATCGATAGAATTTGGCCTCCGTCCTCCGAAATTAGGGTCGACCAGTCCGTCTCATTTAAGTAGTACGACTAGATTCTCACTGATGGGGCGCTAAGCGTTACAGATGACCGGGACTTTGATCGGATACGCACGGTGTTCGACCGACAAGCAGGATTTGACGGCCCAGCGCCATGCTCTGGCCGAGCTCGGGGTGTCGGCCGACCGGATCTATACCGATCACGGCCTCACTGGCACTTCGCGCGATCGGCCAGGGCTTGCGCAGGCACTCGCCGCCGTTCGCGCCGGCGATACCTTGGTCGCACCGAAGCTCGACCGCCTAGCCCGATCGGTCCCCGATGCGCGCGCGATCGCTGAGGAGCTCGAGAAGCGCGGTGTTGCCCTCGCCCTCGGCCGACAGATCCACGATCCGAGCGATCCTATGGGCAAGATGTTCTTCAACATCCTCGCCACCTTCGCTGAATTCGAAGCTGACCTGATCCGGATGAGGACGCGGGAAGGTATGAAGGTCGCCAAGGCGAAGGGAAAGCTGAAGGGCAAGCCCCCCAAGCTGACCGATCGCCAGCAGCGCCACCTGCACCAGCTGCACGAGGGGGGCGAGCACTCGATCAGTGAACTCAGCGAGCTGTTCTCGGTGTCGCGCCCGACCGTCTATCGAACCATACAGCGCATGGAATCCAAACTCGCTTCCGGGCAGTAGTGCATTCTAGCTCCCCGTCCGCACCCAGGGCACCGACGTTCGATCGACTTCGACATTTCCTTGGTATGGCAGCTCGCAAAGGGTCAACGCTTCAGCGGCTGAACCGCGTTCCCATATTGGATATTGGTCGCCTCGCAAGATAACCGGCATTCGGGAATGGACTTCGGCCGCGGCACCAGTGCCGTCCTTCATCACCATCGAATAGCAATCACCCCATTCATCCGAAGACCGCCATACGCCGGCGACGGCAAACAGCTCCGCGTCCGGCAGCGACAGCCAAGTGCGCGTCATGGACCCTCGGGCGCCCTCGGCCTCTGCCCATTCGGTAAGGGGGATGAGGCAGCGTCGCTTCTCGAAGCTGTCCCGCCAGAAAAACTGGCTCAACTTGTCGGTGCGGGCGTTGTTGACCGGTTTCGGCTTCAGAGGCTGGCCCGTCTTCTTGCTCTTCAGCGACAGCGGAAAGCCCCACACCATCGATCGGATCGATCCGTCGACTACGACCAGACCGGGGTAGCCTGGATAGATCTCTCCCGGCGCGTTGCTCGCTGCAGCGGGCGCGGCGTTGAACAACCCAGCGACCTCGGCCGAGCTCTTGGTCATGCGATACAGGTTACAAATACAAGCCTCCTGGCCTTCAGGAATCTTCAACTGTCATCGCAGTATGATAGAAGAAGAGATCATGCCCGCCACCATTCTTGCCGCCGCTGCTGCCTTTGTTTGCACCCCGATCGCGGTCTGGGACGGAGACGGGCCAATTTGGTGTGTCGAGGGTCCGAAAATTCGCGTCGGCAATATAGCAGCGCGGGAGATGGACGAGACCTGCCAGCCAGGACACCCCTGCCCTGCGGCAAGCGGCGCGGCCGCGCGCGACGCAATGGTCGCTCTCTTGGGCGGACCTCGAGGAACTTTGAGCACCGGCCATGTCCGCGTGCGCGCGCCCGCCATGCAGTGTCAGGCTACCGGCAGCAGCTACGAGCGGGTCGTTGCGACCTGTCGCCTGCCCAACGGCCGCGATCTTGGTGCGGCCATGCTGGCCACCGGCACCGTTGTTCCTTGGCGATAGACACAGCCTCGATCCGGCGCCAATCCGAAGAACGGACAGAGAACGCTTGTCCTCGAGCCTCCGAATGTGATATCCTTTTGCCGGAAGGATATCACCATGTCGTCGTTCGATAACTGGCCAAGTGCGACCTCGTCGTTCGACGACGCTCCGAGCCGTCGGTTTGAATCGGCCGCGCCGGAGTTCAGGTCTTTCGCCTCCAACCCTTCAAACCCTTACGATTTGACTACGGGATTGGGCCGCCACCTGATGGACGGCTCCCCGGTTTCGGGGTCGAATCTCCCGGTTCCCGAACAAGAGCTGTCTTGGAAGCAGTTCGGCTTGATGGTCGCTCTTGGCCTTTTTGGCGCGGTGGCCCTCAGCCTGATTTTCTGAAGATGGCTTGCCAGCCATAACGAACGGCGCGGCATCGTTGCCGCGCCGTTTGCTTATCCTCGATTGCCGAAATTCAGGTGCAGGTGGTTGTCGTGTCCCCTGTACGGCTTGGTCAGACCTTCGCGGACGAGGACCGGGTCGTTGAAGAGCACCGTCATTCCGGGGTTACGCTCCTTCATGAACTCGATGTAGTTGCGCGTCTGTTCGCGATCATAGGACCGGCTCTGCCAGTTGGTGGGCTGGTTCGAACCGTCGTGTCGGAACGGTCGAACGTCGACCTGACGTCCGACCTCATGCGTGTCATGGCCTGGAAGGTCTCCCCCACCCCGCCGGCTGATATCGCCAATGTTAACTGGCGAACCGCCACGAGCGGACCATGCGGCGGACGATTGTGCCAGCTCGCTCACGAGCGACGCCGTGCCGTACTGCTGGCTCTGTGGCGAATAGCTCCTGAAACCTGCGCCTGATCGCGGCAAAACCGTCTGCACCGGTCCGGCGCCGACATTGCCCCCGCCCATGCCAAGCTGATTCTGGACCCAGTCAGAGGCTTCACCAATTCGCTCGCGAGCGCCCTCTATCAGCGGCGAAACGACAGGCATGGTCTCGATTAGCGATTGATGATTGCGATGGTCGACATGCGCCCCAAGATCTGCGCCGCGGCCGCGTGCGTCGCTCACACGTCCGTCCAAGTCGAACCCTTCGCGCATTACACGAGCCGAGCCACCGAGAATTTGGTCCTGCACATCATCGGCAAGTCCCTGATCACGAGAGCTGGCGCGTACATCAACATCGGGCCCTTGGCCGCGCACGGCGGCTTGTTGCCGACCACCCCAGCCACGGACACCCTCGGCCGACGTGATCGACGGTCCGGTCAAGCCGGTGTCCAACCGATCGGGGATTCGCAGCCCCATCTTTTCGCGGGCATCGTTGATCTGCCTGTTGACGAAGTCGTTCAGCAGAATGTCGCGGACTTGGCGCTGTCCCTCCGTGCGAGGCATGACCATGCCCGGCGTCCACCCCTGCGAGGACAGGAGGGGATCGGCGCGAAGGCGTTCTTGCGCATACGTGACGAATTCCTGCGTGTCGTTCTGATTGAGGCTGTACCCGTTCGAGGAAGACTCGCGCAGATCGTCCGACACTCGCTTGAACGTCTCCTCGCTAATGGCCGCCTCTCGCGTGAGACCACGCGACTCGGTGACGCCCGCCGATAGCCGTTCCGATAGGGACCGCACGCGGCTGTCCGAGCTGCTGCTGGTCTCCCGTTGGAAGTCGTCCCGCGCAGTGCGCGCCTGACTCGTATTGGTCTCGCGGAACAGATAATCTTGGATTTCCGACAGAGCTTGATCCGCGGTAATCGTCCGACCCGTTTCATTTTGAGCGGACGTTACGAGGCGTGCGGCCAGACCGGCCGTTGCTTGCGCGCTCAGACCAGGCAGCGAGCTCCCCTTCCCAACGCCACCTGAGAGACCGACGTTCCCTTCCCCGATCATCTGCGAAGTACGCGCAATCCGATCCGCTTCGGCTTCCGTAAGGCCGAACCGAGATTGCAGCCCACTCGAGATCCCACGGGACACATCGTGCATCCGGCTCAAGCTGTTGTTGAAGCCAGATCCCGTTTCCGTTCCGCTCGATGCGCGCTGCTCGGCCGTTCGCAACAGATCCGTGCCGGTTTGCACCGTCGCCTGCCAAGATTCGGATGCCGATTGCCGCCGGGAGTCAACGAGCGACTGCCCTTCCGAAAGCGTCCGCGAGACCGCCGCATCGAAGCCACTGGTCCGGGTCGGGGTGAACGCAAGGTTCGAGATACCTTGCCGGGTGTCATACGCGTAATCCCCGTTCGCGAAGCCATGTTCAACCCCGCCATCGGCATTGGTGAAGCTGCTGCTCGCGAACCCGCCAGTGATGTATGGCCGCTCATCCCACTTGTTTGCCTGACGCATGTTCGACGTCAGGTTCTGATAGGACATGTTGCCATAGCTGTAATTGCCGGTGGTCCGCTCCGACGCGGCCGCCTCGGCAGCGCTCTGTGCCGGCGCCAGCATCGACGTTGCATGCCCGGCGATCGCCATTGCGCCGCGCGCCATGCCGGCGGCCAAGAACGGCACGCTCATCATCAGGAACCCGGCGACCGTCGCGATATCGTTGTTTACGGCCGTGATCCCGTCGACCACCAATAGTGTTGGCCCGGTAGGTGAAATTGCCGCGTAGGAACTGGCCGCCCTGTTCATCACGAACATGTGCAGGATGACGTAGAGCGGGCCCCAGCTGGCGAGATAGAAGAAGCCTGTCGCGTAGCCCTTCAGCGTCGAGATGCCTGTCCGCGGGAAAAGGAACAGCGGGAAAATCACCGGGAACATCGCGTAGAACACGACCTGCAGGACGATGCCAAGCAGCGGCACCCACGTCATCGCCTGCTGAGCGATCGACGTGTAGGTATTCCGGGCCTGGGCGTCAGCGCGCTGCGAAGCGTAGGCGTCCCATCCAGCGTCCGAAAAGCTCTCCCGCGCGGCAAGGAAAGCGTCGATCGTCGAGACCTGCTGCAGATACTGATATGCGTCGCCGCTCGTCCCGTGCATTGCCGCCGCGACCTGCGGAATATCGGCTTTGAGGCGCGCGAGTGCCGCAGAGTCGACCATCTTGGGATAGGTCACCTTCGCCAGCTTGGTCGCGTCGATGTCGAGCAACGCGTTCCACTGCGCGGACATGCGGCCGTAGGCGTCGTTGCATGGGATGATGTACGAATCGACTGTACCGCCTGCGGTCTTCTCCAGCCACTTCTGCGCGCGGGCCGTGCTACCGGGCCCGATGTCGCTCCACAGGTTCGACGAGTTCGTCAGCTTCTCCATTGGCGTGAAGCCGAGCAGGACGTCGTAAAAGACGCACTGTTTGAAATGCTCATCCATGTTCGCGCGGAAGACGGGGTCCGTGATCTGGAAGGAGTTTTGCGCTTTTTCGAGAAGGCGCGCGCCGTAGATCATGCCGCCGGCGTTCATCTTGAGCGCGGCGGGCATGACGAAGACCGTTTCGGCCGTCTCGGCCATCCAGTCGCCGAGCTGGCTTGTGAACGAAGCCATCACGCCGAGCCCTAGTGGCACGTTGTCGACAACCGAGGGCGCAAGGCTGGGATCGATCCGATCGGTGACCTTCACGGTGACGGTCGGGACCAGCAGCATCATGTAGATCGCGGTGGCCTGGATGAACCAGTTCAGCCACGCGCGCCAGTCCATCGAGAAGGCGACCACGAAGAGGGAGTAGGCAAGGCCCATCACGAAGACGACCTGCAGCATGGATCGGAAGCCCCCGCCCCCGCTCCACGCCGCAACGGCGTTGAACGTGTTGACCAGATATTCGCCGCCGCCGACCGTGAAGATCTCGAGCATGGCCTACCCTTCCCCTCTGCCGGCTACGCCGGCGCCTACCTCAGACCCTGCGCCGACAATCCACGGCCGAACCGGAGGGATGACGACAGCTGCGGGCTCATGGTGTTCTTCAAGGTCGCCTCGAGCATCTGCGTGCGTTCGACGATCCGGTATGTGTTCGACAGTTTCGAGGCGAGCTGCTGGCTCTTGTCGGACAGGTTCTTTCGGACGTCCTCGACCTGAGCCCGCCAGGCATTGAAGTTAGCCTGATCCGGCGCATCGTAACCGACCTGGGCTCGGTTCACATCGTCGAGCATCCGGTCGATTTGCGCCATGAGCACATCGACGGCGACGATCTCGGCGAGACTGTCGACGTCGCCGCGGCCAAGCCCGAAATGCGACGCCTCGTTGACGACGAGAATCTTGTAGAGCGGAATGCTGCTCATACCGAGCAGGTTGACCTCGTCGCCCGACAATACGCCGTTCGTCCGGATCTTCGTCGTCATGCTCTCCATCATCGCCTTGACCCGATTCTTGTAGGCCATCGCGCTCGTGACGGTGAGGCTGCGGGGTTGCGGATTGAGGCACTGGTCGGGCCCGGTTTCGCCCCCGCAGGTATAGACCTGCGCAGGGTGGGACGCCGTGCCATCAAGGAGCGCGGTGTAGGTGTCCCAGCTGGCCGGACCGATGAAACGGAACTTGCCCGGCTCTGCCTCAGAAGCCGGAGCGATCTGTATGATCGTTCCGACCATCGTCATCAGCCACTCAGCATATTCGACGCTGGGTGCGGTGGCGGAGCGGCTCATGAGCGCATTCCAGGTCAGGTTCTTCGATTTGAGCAGTTCGGCCTGCGCGTCCGTCGACGACGCCGTGACACTCGACCGCGTGTTTTGACCCTGACACTCGTGTCGTGCCTTCGCTTCGTCGGAAAACAGGCCCGAACTGCGGCCGAGGTTCTGGCAGATAGTCTGGCTCGCACCGTCCATCTTCGGCCAGAGCGCGCCGACCGCGGCCTGCGCCGCTTGGCAACTCGACATGTTGAACTCGTTCATCTGCTGGATCTTGTGGCTCATGTCTTTCATGACGCCGCCGATCTGCGCGGAGATGGAATCGATCGCGAGCTGGAAGGCAAAACCGATAGCGTTGTTGGCGGTCGCCTTTAGGGTGGCGACGATTTCATCGGTGTTGATGAAGCTGAACGAGCCTCCGAAAAGGTCGATGCCGCCACACCCGCCGCTTGCCTTGGGCAGCTGAATGTTGATCGGATTGATCGTCTTGGTCGGGAACCGCGTCCACAGGCTGCCGCCCGAATAGTAGCCCGCTGCCTGCCCGTCGAACGCGGTCGGACCCGTGACGTTCGCGGCGGCGCCGGCGGAGTTGAAGAACGAGTTCATCTCGCTGTTGACGTCGGCGAGAGCGGGCGTCGCCGCCCAGCTCATCGCCGCAAGCACGGTGATCGATGTCGCGCACCGGCGTCCGAGACGCCGAGCGAGACGGGAAGCGCGCCCCGTAGCGGGCAAGGATGCAGGATCAGCCATCAGAAGTCCTTCCCCGGCTCGACGTTGGTGAGGGTGAAGATGCGGTCCATGACCTCATCGGCCGCCATGACCCCGTACCCGATGGGCATCGGCTGCTTGGTGACGGTGTCGTAGAGGACCAGCGCCGGCACCTGCTTGCCGCCCATGCCCATGGCTTGGAACTGCCCGGTATCGACGAGGTATCGCGGGAACACCGCGCTGGGCCCGCCGTCCACCGAAACCGCCATCACGGTCATGCCGTAGCGGTCGGCGACCCCCTTCATGATGGGCGAGAAGACCTCGCATGCCGCGCAGCTGGACGAGAAGAAATAGAACACCCCGTACCGCTGGTTGACGGCCGCGAGCGCAGCATCACGCGATGCGGTTCGGGACGCTTCCCACGTCCGCTTTCCGACCGAATTGATCGGGCGCTGCAGCGTATAATCGAGCTCCGGGTTCTGCCAGATGGCTCGACGCCACACGTCTGCAAAGTTGGACGCGCGATCGAGCTGCGCCCGCTGGAAGGAGATGTATTCGGAGACGTTCTCCGTGGTCGGCTGCAGGATGGCCCGCGCCTTCAGTTCCTCGAGGTGCTCTCCAATCGCCGTCAGCTGCGCTGCGGCGGGAACGACCGGCACAGCATCGGGCTTCGCCGAGTCCGGCGCATCTTTCGGTTTTTCGCAATAGAACCATGTGCCGAGCTTGCGCTCGCGGCAGTAAAAGTCGCCACCCTGTTGGACTCGCACCAGGCCATCGTCGCTGCCCATCGCCCGCTCCTGCGCAGTGGCGATCGCGGGGACGAACGAGGTGGCGACCATGGTTGCCGCCAGAAGAATTCCGATAGCCTGTTTCATCGTGCTAATCCTTGTCCGGTTCCTTGTGTGACGTGCCGTGCTTGCCGGCTTCTTCCTCGCGACGCCGATCCTCCGCGACCTGCTTCAATATGAGATCCAGGATTGGGGCTTCGCTCCTGTCCAGAGCACGACGGAACTCGGTCCCGACTATGCGGATCATCGCTGAAAACGACGTCGCGACAGGCGAAACCGATCGCGCCTGCGGACGCAGTGTTCCACCCGCTTCCAAACGCAGAAAGTGCTGATGCACGAGGCGCCGCACCCCAGGCTGGATATCGCTGAGCGTGACATCCTGGCCGAACCATTCTGACAGGGTGCCGAGCAGTAGCGGAGCAGGCCTTGGCCCGAGGCGCAGCAGCGCGATCATAATGGCGAATTCCACGACCGAAAGGTCGGGCAATCCGCGTCCGCTCGCGAGCGGGGTTATCGAGGCCATCACTTTTTCCCATTTGCTTGGAGGTACGCCTCGATGCGCTCTTGTATTTGGGTTGTCGTTTCAAGCTCGTTGGGAAGTTTCGCCGCGTCGATGAACTCCGCATAGACCTCGCTGAAGTCCATGACCGACAGGTCGAGCATCTGGAATTCGGCGAGCGTGAAGCCTTTGCAGGTTTCGTCTTTCGGCTTTGCCCAGGCTTTGCCGATCTGGACTCGGCCCTGTTCCTGCAGGATCCGGCTCAGCTTGCTTTCAAAGCAGCAGTAGGCGTCCTTGCTCGTCACGCAGATGCCGAGAACCTTGTCGGAGCAGTACGACCCGACCCGATGGCACAGGCCCTTGTCGTCCTTTTTGTCGAGCTCGCGTTCAGCCGCGGAGCAGACGAACGGCGTGAGTAGCGGCACGCCCTTGCCCGAGCAGCAATTGGAGATGCCGAACAGCTTGTGGGTGCAGGTCTCGCGGGTGCCCGAAAACAGGGTCATCGTCGTTTCGTTGAATTCCTTGTTGGCCTGTCCGAGCGTGTGCAAGCCTACCAGCGCGTCCTTGAATTCGGTCGACGCCTCGCGCTCGATCGGCTCGCAGTCGCCGTTGATGCAATAGACGTCGTCGCCGCAGATATATTGCGTGTCGCCGGTACCGCCCGACGGGGGCAGCGGGCAGCGATAGACCTTGGTCGACACCTGGCACGGACCGGACTGGGGATCGTCAAGGCATTCGTCCCGCACATAGGAGCACTTCGGGTTCGTCTCGAGATCGCTGCAGTCGGATGCCGGTGTGATCGCCTGACAGGTGAAGTCGCGCTGCCAAGCCCAGCAGGCCTCGGTCACCGCGACGCCGCCGATGATGCGGGTTTCGCCGGGCTCGGTGCAGACCTCGGCCGACTTGGGCGTGCAGGTGGTATCAGCCTCCAGGCCCGCGCAGCCATCGACCTTCTTGGTCGTCACCGTCGTGGTCGTGGTTTGCTCGTGATAGCTCTTGCCCGGGTACTTCCTGTTCTGGATCGGATCGGCCGCGATCGCGATGTCCGCGGTGCAGACATATTCGGTCGCACTGTAGCGGTTGCAGAACTTGTTCGTGGACGTACCCCAGATCGTGTGCGCCGCACAGGCGAGCATCGACACACCGGTCGGCTTGCAGACGCCCGAGGAGACGTAAGGCGCGATCGCGCCGTAGCGCGCCAGCGGCGTCCCGTAGGCGCTGTCGGGCACCGAGAAATACTTGTAAGCGCTCACCGACGTGGTGACGGCTTCCATCCGGTTCGTGCAGGTGCGCGGCGTCTCGGTCACCGTCGAGCCGACGTTGCACATCGCCTCGTAATATTCGGTGGGTGCCGACGACGGCAGCGGGGTGCAGCTTCCGGTGCTGCCCCCCAGCGACTGCCCCTGCAGATAGGCGTCAGGGTCGGCGGCGATCGCCTTGCTGCGCACCAGCTCGTCGGGATCGACGATCACCTTCGTTCGTGCCGGGTTGGTGACGGTCTGCCACGTGTCACTCGACACAGCCGCTGTCGTCCCCTGCGCTGTCAGCCCATCGGGATCGTCCGCCAGGCTTTCCTGCGGGAGCTTGGCGCCCGTATAGCCGGGTACGGTCGCGGCGAGATCGGTCGACGTCGCAAGCCCGCCGTTCTCACCGCGCTTCGTTTTGCCGAACGCATTCGCATCGGCGCGCGCTGCGGCGACGTCGCCTTGCGGGAAGGTCATCGGACCGCTCGGGGTGTAGGGGGCGGTCGGGACGGGCCCGCCGCCGCTCGGTCCCGACGGCGGCGGTGCCGGCGTCGGGGAAGGCGCGGAAGGAGTGGGTGACGGAGTCGGCGACGGCGTCTGCGGCGGGGTCGGTGTCGGCGCAGGCGTCGGGTCGGTCGGAACGGGATCGACGGGCACAGGATCGACGGGGAGCCGAGGCTCCAGCGGCTGCTGCGGCTCGAAGTACGAGTAGTTCTTCAGATCATAGTAGCCGCCACTGGCTTGGGTCTGCTGGCTCTGTTGCGCGCCAGCGGTCGCGATCGGAACCAGCGCCGCGGCCGAGATCCCCGCTGCGAGAAGGCGGCGCCACGTCGTCACCTGGCCCCCCGCAGGTTCTTGAGCGCAGCGCGCGCAACGAGCGCGCCAGGTCCATTGTCGTCGGAAAAGGTCTGCAGGACGTAACTCGTCGTTACGTTTCCGGAGATGGAATCGAAGGGCGGCGGCGTGGTCTTGCAGGCGAGCCCGTCGCAGGGGCTGAAATCGCTTGAGACGGCGACGTAAGTCGGGACCGCGGTGATATTGAAGGCGCGGAACAGACGTGGGTCGATGCCGATCGACGCGAACTGATCGTCCTTCTCGACGACTTTCGACATCGCCGCGATGAACTGCTTGCCCGAGTTGTTCGGGAAGCCCCGGAACACGACGAAACCCCCGGCGGCTGACGTCTCGTTGATGATCTGGCGTAGCGCCTGCTCCGGCATGGAGAGGCTGACGAACACCATGAACTGCGGCGCTGTTCCGCGATTGTCCTTCAGGTTGCTTGCGGCCGAAGCGACCAGCTCGTCGAAGTCCACCGGACCCTTCGGGCCCTTGGCGAGGGTTGCAGGCTCGAGGCCCTTCACCTTTTCCATCGCGGCCGACTGGATCGTTTCTGCGTCTTCCCGGTAGTCCTTCGCCCGACGGGCGACTTCGTCCGAGAGGATGGCGGCGTCGGCGGCTTGCGCGTCGGCGCGGCGTTGGATCGCACCCAGATCCAGACCGTCCACGGTTTGTGCGAGCGCGGCCCCGACCCCGGTGCCGGCGGCGATGATGCCCAGTGTCAGGAGAGCCTTGCGCATCGTCCGTCCCCTCACAGCATGCAGCAGTTGCGCTTGCGCCACAGCAGGTAGCCGAAGTCCTCGCCCTTGACGGGGTAGCTGCGGCCCGCGTCAGGCGGCAGCGTCGAGGCGCCGATCGACGAGCAGGCATATTTCCCGCTGACCGTCGAAATCGGGTTCGTCATCTGGATGCGGTATTGCGACTTCTTGAGAATGGGCTGGATGTATTTTCCGCAGAGTGCCTTCGACCCTGCAGTGCCCCAGGCCAGCCCTTGCCGGTGCATCTTGAACAGCAGGCGTTCGGCCGCGAGACGCGACGACTGAACGGGCGAATTGTGCGCCGCGATGTTGCCGTTCATCGGGAACATCGGTCCGTTGCACCCCGAGCACCAGAACATCTCGTCGACGGGCAGCTTGGCGGTGGCCGCGGCGCAATCGCCGGCGCAGGCCGCGACCGCGAGCGGATTGGCGAACAGCGCGACTTCCGGGTTGATAAGGGTGGTGAGAGTGTCATCGTTCCACAGGGGATCGATCTCGGTCATGTAAGCGATGTCGAAACTGGCGCTCTCGAAGCACAGGAAGTCCGTCAGGATCTCCATCCAGTAGAGCAGCGGATAGACGTAGTAGTGTGCCTGCCAGTTGGCGGTGTTCGCTGTTCGCCCGCCCCCGAGCTCCGGGCCGGTGTATTGGCCGTGTCCGATATCGAGCCCGGGATCGAGCTTCATTCCACCGAGATTGGGGAAGCACCACGGCTTGGTCGTGACGTCGACGAGCCGGGCCGGCTCCCAGAATCCGATTGCCAGTCCGATGCGGGGCACCGGCGAACCGCAAGCACAGACCGGCAAGGCGGGGTTGCTTGTGTCGGGACGACCCGGCCACAGCTTCGCGCCGCCCAGCGAAATCGGAAACAGGCAGCTCCAGCAGATATCGGTGATCGGGTTGACGAACTTGCCTTCGCAATGGCCTGCGGCCTGCGCCGGTGCCGGCAACAGGGCAAGCGCGAGCGCGGCAAGCATGGACGCCAGGAGCCGCCGGATCATGACGCCGTCTCCGCGGGGCGGTCGGACGCCTCCCCGAGTTCATCGAGATAGCGATTATCGGCCCGGTTCTTGGTGACGACATAGATCGGTACCAGCACCGCGATGACGAGCAGCTCGGCCGCGATCATCCCCCCAGCCACGTTCCCGATCGCGGCACGTAGGGGGGCAAGCGCCGCGATCGAGCCGACGAGCAGCCCGCAGGCCACCAGAATGGTCATGCGCATCGACTTCAGCGCGCGGGTTTCCGGCGCGGCCATCGGTGTGCGGAGCAGGTCAAGCCAGAGCGGCATCAGGCACCGCCCTTCGGTTTCGGAGCGAGCAGCTCTTGGATGCGGAGCGCTTCGCCCTCCTGGCTGACGACAGCGGGAACATGCGCGATGCCGAAGTGCTGCGTCAGCTTGCCCTGCTGGTCGAAGAAGAAGCGGCGCTTGTATTCGCCCATGCGGTCGAACGGCGATCCGGCCACGAAGATGATCTTCGCCTTGGTCGACTCCCATTTGGAGGTCGCCCAGGCAATCTGTGCCGGATCCCGACCGTCGACGAAGACCAGATCGGTCTTCAGCTGAACGAGCCCGAGCGGATTGACCTTCGTTCCCCGCGCCGCGATCAGGTTGCCTTTCGCATCCCGGATATCGTCGGCGACGACGATCGACGGGTCGAACAGCCACGCGCGCGGCTCCTGCGTTGCGCCGAGTCCCGCCACCGGCTGCGGGTTGCGCACGCGATATTCCGTCTTGGCCGCGAGCTCCTTTTGCATCCGCGCAATACCGCCGCTCGCCTCGAGCGACTTCAGCTTGGCGTCGATCGTGGTCAGAAGATCGGGCTCGATCACCGGCCAGGTCTGCCCCATCACGCCATGGTCGCGCGCCATAGCGCTCATGACGAATGGCGGCACGGTGGAAAGACTGAGCAAGGTCACGCCCGTCGCGAGGATCGCTGCCGTTCTCACAGGATGGGTGTCCCAGTGCCGAGGATCGCCTTGCGACAGGCGAAGCCGATTTCGGCGTAGCGGCTGTCGAACCCGTCGGGGTGTGGCGTGCCGACGTAATAGCACCCTTCGGGGACTACCCCGGTCGGGCCGCGGTGCAGGATCTCGCCGAACCGCGAGCGTGGCTTCATGTGCGCCACGCGCTTGCCGTCGACATAGACCCATTCGCCCCGATGCTCGACCACCGCGCCAGGCATCCCGATCACCTGCTTCCCGAAGGGGCCTTGATCAGGCCCGAAATGCCGGCGAACCAGCTCACCCTGCGGCGGCGTGAAGAACACATATTCGCCTTTGGCCGGGACTTTGTTCTCGCTCACGAAGAATGCCCAATTCGGCAGGCTCTCGCTCGCGTTGACCATGAACGCATGGCTCTCCTGCCACGCGGTCAGGCTGTTGTAGCTGGCCATAAGGACAGCCGCCAAGGCGACCGCGCCCCACTGACGGATGCGCTTCTCCCGGCGTCCCGCAGGTGCGACGGAAACGGCGGCGGTGGCCATCTTGCCCCTCCCCTCGCCCGCTTACTGACCGAAGCCCATCGGGGCTGGAGCTGCCGGGCTGGGCGCCGGCATCGCGGCCGCCGCAGGCATGGGCACCTTGGCGTAGATGCTCTTGCGCACCTGATCGGTGATGTCCGGCACGTTCGACGACAGGACCGCCTCGCCCACCAGGACCGTCGTGCCGTCCTCACCGCGGCGCTTG
Organism: Blastomonas sp. CCH9-A1; assembly: GCF_001557175.1. Classification (NCBI taxonomy): domain Bacteria; kingdom Pseudomonadati; phylum Pseudomonadota; class Alphaproteobacteria; order Sphingomonadales; family Blastomonadaceae; genus Blastomonas; species Blastomonas sp. CCH9-A1. The sequence goes on along the minus strand of NZ_LSHM01000050.1, from coordinate 30,648 downwards.
AGCTCGCCGCCGAGCGCCGCCATGAACGCCTGCGTCTGCTGCGTGACGGCTTCCGGCGGCGCTGCGCTGCGCGCCTGGGCCTGCACATACTCTCCGACGAGCTGCTGCAAGCGCACGCTCGCCATCGGCACCGCTTCAGGCGGTGCCATGATCGACTTCGTCACCCACGCACCCCAGAGCAGGGCAACGATGACCGCCGCCGCGATCGCGAACGCCGACGGCGGCAGTCCCTTGGCACCCTTGTCGCGTCGAGGCTTAGGCGCGGGAGGGACGAGGGGCGCGGTGCTGATCGTTGAGGGCAGGTCGAGCTCGGGCTGACGCGGCGCGATCGGTGTCGCCGTGTCGCGGGAAAGGGTCATCGTGTCGGTCATGGCCTGTCCTTTCGGGCCGGGGCTGGGGTGACGAAAATGGCCAGCAGCGAGCGGAAGCGCGCGGCGGCAACGATCAGGAACAGGACGGTCGAAACCGTTCCGACGATCGAGAGGAAGGAGTCGCGGCGAAGCGTGTCGGCGGCCGTGAAACGGTTCCCGAGATTGGCGAGCTGCGCGAAGAACCCTTCCGCGCTCATGTTGCCCAGAGCGAGGAAGAACAGGACGTAGAGACCCATCGCCGCCAGCGACGTCACCGCGAGCCACCCAGCGACACGCAGCGCGACGTAGCAGGCGTCCGCGAACAACCGACCCGCCGCATGCGATCGTAGAGAGGCCGGGAGCGATGACGGCAGGGGTTCATCCATAGGGAGGATCCTCGGCGCCGGCGCCGCTCTGTCGGTGCGGGACAGGATGAAGGCCGGGGCGTTCATTCCGCCGCCTCCAGCGCGTAGTCATGCTGCGCTTCGGGGAAGGCGACCTTCTCGATCGCCTCGTCCATGGTGAAGCCGTCTTCGATCAGCTGCTCGATTTGGCCGAAGGTTACCGGCGACGACGAATACAGCGTGGCCGAGAAGGGATCGAGGACGAGGCGGCCGACAGCGAGCGTGTCCGGCCCCTTGATCATGATGTCGGAATACTCGACCCCGTTGCGCTTCAGCGAGCGAAGCAACGATTCGGTATAGGGATCCATGTCGAACCGGTCGTGCTTCTGGAAGTCCGAGATCGTCTCAGCCTTCTGCTGCAGAATGACCGACCAGTCGGAGTTTTCGAGCGCGGCGAGCGACCCTTCCGACTTGTAATAGTCGTTCAGCGACTGTGTGGCGGTGATGAGCGATGCGCCGTACTTCCGGCAGGTGCGGCTGTAGGTTTCGACGAAATCGGCCATCGAGCCGCCGCGGAGCATTTGCCACGCTTCGTCGATCAGCAAAGCCTTCGGGATCTGGCGATCGATCCGCCGCATCGTCTGCGACGAGAGGAACATGATCGCGGTCAGCACCACCGATCGCAGCTCCTCGCGGCTCGACAGGTCCGATAGCTCGAAGACCGTCATGGCGGCCGACATGTCGACCGTTGCCTCGCCGATGAAGAAGCGGCCGTATGTCCCGCGCGACGAGAACGGGAACATGGCCGTGGCGAGATCCTCGGCCTGGGGCGTCCCGATCTCGTTAAGAATGGCGATCACGCCGTCGATCGATCCGTTGCGACCGTGCTGTTCCCATTCCCTGTTCACGGCATTGTCGATCAGGCCCCGCTCGGTGTCGTTGAGGCGATCGATGTGGCGACCCATCTGGCCGATGATCGACTTGAGCATCGCCAGTGCATCAACGAGATAATCCTCGTCCTCGGCGATCATCGAGACGTCGATCATCGAGAAGGGATTGAGGCTGAAGCCGTCGCGCAGGCGAAACTCGACGAAATTGCCGCCGAGCATCTTGCCCATGTGTTCGAACGAACGTCCGTCGTCGATGACGATGACGCGAGCGCCGATGCCGGCGAGGGCCGCGCACAGCTCCTGCAGCGCGACCGACTTGCCCGAGCCCGACTTGCCGAACACCGCGACGTTGTGGTTGCCCGCCTTGTTCTCGAACGGCGACCAGAAGAACGGCTGACCGCGGCGGCCAATGAACATCAGATGCGGCATGTTGCCGCCCAGGAACTCGCCCTGCAACGGCGCGATGTTCGCCGCCGTGGTGGTGAGCATGGTGCGCCAGCGCTTCATGCGACCAAGGTCGTCGTCCAAATTATTGGCGAGGCTCATGGGCATGATGCTCATGAACGACATCATCTGGAGAAAGCGCTCGTCGAGGAGATCCCAGCCTGCTGCCTTATACATCGACTTGATCGTGCGCTCGTTCGCGTCGCCGCGCCCTTTCGGGCTCATGATGCCGACCGTGTAATAGGCCTGGACCAGTTTGCGGCCGAGGCGCAGCTGCTGGGTCACTTCCTCCCATTCCCGGCTCTGGTCCTTGAGCTGGGGAAGCAACCGTGCCGACTTGCTGTCGGCGAGGGACGAGGTCCGCATGAACTTGTAGCCCGCTTTCGATGAAGCGGATTCTTCGTCCTGGTAACGCAGGCACAGGCTGGTCACGGTTGGGCAACCCGGACGGAGCTTGTCCGAGAACATGTCGCCAATGAGCTTCTGCGAGTCCCACGGCGCCCACCGCTTCGGGAAATTGCGGACCGAGAAGAAGCGGTAATCGAACGTATCGGGGCGAATCTCCTCGTACTCGGTATCGCCGGCGAGCGTTGTGACGGCGCGCAGCGGCTCCACCGATACCAGGATGCGATCGGGGCCGACGGCGGTCTGGACGTCGCGGCGAACACACTGGTCGGCGATCGGGTCGAGGTCGGAATACTCCACCTGATGATCGGACACGTCGAACGCCGGCGCGGTGAGATCGTCGATCAGTGCCATGAGTTCGATTGGCGAGAACCGCGCGACCGAGATGTCGATCGACTGCAGGAGCGAGGTGATGCTGTCGCGGACCGTGATCAGCTCCTCGAGGGTGCCCTTGCCGAGCTTGAACGATACCGAGAGGATCACCCGGTGCTGCCGGACGTGGAAGGGTCCGTCGGCCGACAGCGAGGTCCAGGCCGCTTCCGCGAGAAACTTGGAGCGATGCTCGGCGATCTTGCGATGAACGCCGCCAGCGGCGAAGCGCGGCAGCGCGTAGCGGGCGATCGTCTGTCCGACGCGCGGGCTCTGAAACGCGAGGATCTGGACGCGCGATGCCGGCGGCAGCCCCTCGGACAAGAATTGCGCGAGGATCTCGCCGGTGCGCTCGTCGGCTCCGACCAGCGGCGCGACCTCGAGCGTGAAGCCGATCGAGTTGGTCTGGTAGAAGATCTCGTTCTTCCGGTCGTAGCTCCGATACGGCAGCCACTGCGCCAGCATCGGTGCGCCGTGGCCGGGCGTTCCTTCGTCGGGCGCACGATCGTCGCCAAGCAGGCGGGCGATGAACCCTCGTTTGGCGGCCATGCGTCAGTCCTCCACTTTGGGATTGAAGGCCGCGGGCCGGTTGACCACTCCGACCTGAGCGACCTTCGGTTCGGTTGCCGCAACGGGGGCAGGGCCGGCGCCAACGGACAGGCGTCCGCCCTTGGCCGCGCCGCGCGCCCGCGCCGCCGCAACAGCAGCAGGGCTCGGCATGTTCGGATCGAGCGCGCTCACCTGCTTGGGTGCTTCGTCCAACGCCGCCTGGTCGAGCTGCGCGAGGACGTCGGGGCTGACCGTCAGGTTGACCGTGCTGGCGAGAGGAACGCCGTGCGTCGCGCTCGCCTGCATCCACGATCCATTGTCGACGACTGCGCGCACCACGCTGGTTTCGTGGTAGCGCCCACCGCCATCGACGTGGCCGGGAAACACGATCCGAAGCACCTTCTGGCCTACGGGCACCGGCGAGCCGGCGGTCGCGACTTGCTGAGAGGCGTTCGCGGCGACGACCGCGGGACGGCCCTCGGGGGCCGGGCGAAAAGGGCCAGCGGGTATGTAGCTGGCATCGCCGGTGATCTCGGCGAGGGCCCGATCGTCGATCACCGTGGCCGGAGCGCATGTCCCCTGTCCGACCGCTCCGCACGCGAAGCTGCCGTTGATGTTGGTCCCCAGCGTCGTGCAGCCCGCCAGCGCGGCGATCGCGCCGCAAAGGCCGACGACAGCCTGCGCGCTTGGACGACGACGCCACTCGCTGACCCGGCAGGCGGGAAGACGGATTACGGACGGACGAACGCTGCGCTTCATGATGCGTCTCCCTTGAGCCAGGCAATCAGGGCCGCGCGCGGTCGGTAGCCCTCGAGGACAGCGCCGTCGGCGCGGACGAGGACGGGCGTGCCCGTGAAACCATGCTTCCTCGCGAAGGCCTCGTTCTCATCGAGGCCCGTCGTGTCGCACTGGCCGCTGCCCTGCACCGGCTCCTGCGCGTATGCCGCCCGAACCGCGCGCGGCTGATCCTTGGCGCACAGGACGCGATCGGCCACGTCGCGCGTGCCGAGGACCGATATCGGGCGTTCGACGACGGTGACGTTCATGCCCTCGAGCTGCTGCGAAAGGGCGCGGCAATAGCCGCAATGAAAGTCCGAGAAGACCGTCAGCGTCGGACCGCCGCGCTTCCACACGATCGCGCCCTTGTCCGACAGCTTCGACAGATCGACCTTCTGCGCCGGCGCCGCCTCGACTTCACGGCGCGCCCCGCCCGCAGCCAGACTGGCCGCGTCGCCGCCGGCACCGCCCGCTGCCGCCTTGGCGGCGCCACCAACGAGCATGTCGGGGTTCAGGTCGAGCAGGCGGGCCGCGGTCAGATCCTGGCGCGTCTGCATGTCGTACACGCGGCCGATGACCAGATACCGTGCGGAGGGGTCGACGTAGAACAGGTTGTCGCCGGCGACGACCTCGCAGAGCGAGCCGATCTTCTTGCAATCGACCGCGGTTACCTGCGTCTTGGGAAGCCGGGCCTTCAGCAGCTCGGCGACGTCGGGGGCCGATGTGGTAGCCGTAACGCCGACCATCATGGAGAGGGCAGCAAGACCGGCCTGGGTTGAATTGAGCATGGGTTTCGACCCTTTCAGTTCTGGATGAAGACGCCGTCGAGGAAGACGATCTCGACATCGATGCCGGTCGGCATCTCAATGACGGGCTGATACTGCTCGGCGCGCTCGATCAGATATTGCGAGACGTTCTTACCGGCCTCCTGCGCACCACCCGCAATCGCGTTGACACCGACGCTCTTCGCGGAAGGCAGCTCTGGTTCTCCACCACCGAACACGGGCACGCGTTGCGCATTCTGGAACGCATTGCCGATGCCGCCGATAAGCCCGGCGAAGAAGGCCTGGGTAGTGAGCGAACCTTCCCGGCTCACCACCCTGCCCCGCACACCCGTCTTGCCGGCGAAGCTGATGAAGCCCTTGACGTCCGACACCGCGAACCGACCGTTCGCCTGCGGACAGGTCATCCGCTGCAGCTTCACATAGACCTTCTCGCTGGAGAGATCGCCGCGCGCCGCACCGTTGACCAAGCATCCTTCGATACGCGTCGTCAGGAGCTTGCCGTCCCGATAGACCGATCGCGCGGGACCGGTGATGCGCAGGACGACCGGCAGCGGGTCCGTCTGGGAATTGACGCCCGCCGAGGCGTCGACCCCGACGATGACACGCGCCTTGGCGATGGAGTTCGGCGGAAGATAGTTCGGGCTGTCGGTGTAGCTGGTGCTCCCACCCGAAATCCGCGTCGCATTCCCGGCGGACCCCGTCTCGAAGGACACCATCTTGATGTTGCGCGGGCTGTAGGCGGACACTGCGGCGGCGGCGGCCGCCCCGGCGGCGCTTTGCGCCTGCGGCGGAGCCGCCGCGCCACGCGCCTGAGGCGGAACGCCGTAGTAGGGCATCGCGGCGGGCGGAGGCGCGGATTGGCGCTGCGCGAGCTGTTGGCGAAGCTGGGCGTTCTCCTGTTCGTAGGCCCCCATGACCCGCTGGCCGTCGGACGCCATGCCTTGGTTCTCGGCTTGCAGCGCGGCGATCTGCGCTTGCAACGCATCCATCTGGCGGGCCTGCCCGTCCACCGACTTCAGCTGGTTCTGCATGCCCTGCATCTGGGCTTCCGACGCGGCCTGCCATTCGCGCTGCGACATGTTCCGATTGACCATGTCGTCTGTCGCGATCTGGATCTCTTGGCCATTCTCGTCGACCTTCGCCGGGTCATCCTCGCCGTCGTCGAAGATATACATCGACCCGAGAACCAGGGCGACCGCACCGACGCCGCCCATGAGCATCATCTGCTTCTTGCGGACCTCGTCGTTCGTTCCGAAATCCTCGACATCGACGGTATCGTCGCCATCGAGCTGCTTGGGCTTGCGCTTGAAGGGATTGGAGAGGTTCATGGCCGTCCTTCCGTCGTGCTGGCGGCGATCTGTCCTGTTGGGGTGACGATGTACGCGGTCGTGACCGCGCCTGCGGCGAGATCGGGCTCGGCGACGCTGACGGCGATGGCATTGGTCGGTGCCAGCACCTGTTCGTCGAGCTTGACCGGCTTCTTGCCGGTGTTCTCGATCCTGAGCGCACGTCCGGCCAGATTGAGACCGCGATACTCGGTGATCATCTGGACCTTGAGGTCGCCGACCATCACCGCGTTCATCGACGGCTGACGGATCTCGAACCCGTCGAGAGACTGGCTTTGATACATCGCCTGAACGAGCGCGGCCGAGGTATCGCGCGGACTGGCGGCGCGTGCCAGCTCCGTCGGCTGCTCACCAAGGATTTCGCGGTTCTCGACGAAGACCTGCTGGGCGCCGTCGCCGCTCAGGCGGCACGCGAACTTGTAAACGTAGCCCTTGGCCGTCGTACCGAAGAACGAAACCCCGGCGTTGTTGTAGCCTTCAGGGACCGAGATGTAGATATCGCCGCGGGTCGGCTCGTTGACGACCGAGAAGTCTTCGGTCTCCACCCCCGTCGTCAGTTTCGACACCGAGGCGAACCGATCATCCTTGAGGCTGACCCGCGTCAGACCGCTTTTGGAGATCGTACAAGCAACCTCGCTGTTGTCCTTGGCGAGCAGCGTCTCGTCGGCATAAGCCGGAGTGGCCAGGGCGAACAGGCCGACCGCGATCAGCGTTGCGCCGATCCCGCGCGAGGCGATGCACAGGTGCCTCGAGGCGAAGACGGTGCCCGTGCCAAGGCACCCGAAGGCGATCGCGGTCATCATTCCTCACTCCCCAGCGCGTTGCGCTCGGCAGGCTTCACCATCCCAAAGCCCTGCAGCTGCAGAGACAGGCCGGAATATTTCCAGATGAAGCGGAAGCGCTTGATTTCGGCGGTGACGGCTTTCGAGCCGACGACGGTGTGCAGCGTGCCGGAAACCTCCGAGGTCAGGCGCTCGGGGTCCACCTTCATGCTGCTGATCGTGTAATACTGGCTGATGCTCGAGCCGCCCTGTTCCTGCACGACCTTCATCAGGTCGCGCTTCAGCGCTCCGTGGGATTCGGGCGCTGCGATCTTGAGCAGCGATTCCATCCAGTAATTGAGATTCTCGGGTGACCGGTTCAGCGCGATAAGCGCCGTGTCGCGTGTCACCATTTCCAGATATTCGGGGCTTACGCCTGTCGACGAGATCGTCAGCGGGCTGCGCAGGATGGGCTGGAGGACCACCTCGCGATCGCGGGTCGCGCCGACCATGAAGAGGATCACGACGAGGCCCGCGAGGACGATGGCCGTGATGCCGAGCGCGTTGCGCTGCTTGAGGACGCGCTGGTTCTGCGCAAGTCCGATTGAATAGTCCATGTCAGCCCACCATCAGTCGAAGGTGGGAAGGCGGCGTTGCCTTTAGCCCGGTGAAGCTTGCTGGCAGGTACCAGTAGGCCATGTGGAGAACCCACGATGTGGCCTTGCCGGCTTTAAGCTTGCGAAACCCCCACCAGCCTATGACCGACACCATCAACCCGATCATGATGTGCTGGCTGAGAATGCCCCAGACGAATGGGATCGCCATCGCCAGGAATTCATCCAGCGTCCAGAAGCCGATCAGCTCCGGATCATCGAGATGCGAGTGGATGGTGTACCGGTCCATTGGCTAAGCCGCCTTCCAGATTGCGCCTGCGTCTCAGATCGTCGCGGTGACGGTCGAGGTGACGATCGGAACACCGGTGCCGGCGCCGACGCCGACGGCCACCGGAACGGCGACCTGGCCCAGGCTGAAGCGGCCCGAAGCGAGCGCGACGATGCCGCCGGCCAGGCTCATCACGGTGATGATCTTGCCGCCGGAGCCCTCGAGGAAGTCGGTGAACTTCGTCAGGGCGGTGTCGAAGGTGGTGTCGGCACCGGCATACGCGGCGCCGGCGCCGAGGATCATGGCCAGCACCAGTACGGCGAGGCCAAGGAGGATGCCGTTGATCGGCAGCTCCTTCTTCATCGAGAGTGCAGTCATTTGCAGTTCCCCAGGTTTAAGCTCGCGCAGGATTGCGAAGCCGTCGTTAGGGAACGGGAAACCTTTTCGCGGTTCAATCGTATTGAGGGGTCGAGCGACTCGACTCGTCGCACCTTGGCAGCCCCCTTCCCCACCATGGGAAATTGGCTCTCAAGGAGAGCAGTTGGGTTCGCACTTTGAGGAGCTTTATTCTTAGGCCGAGCAGTTCCGTTTCCGACCCCCTAGGAAGAAAATTCCTCGACACGCCAGAACGTGCTTTCTATTGCAATTATATTGCGTAGAAGGGCACCGTTAATCGTGATTCGCGTCGCCTTTTTGGTTGACAGCCACGACCCCCGTTCGTCATTTTAAGAGCGTTAGGGGGTCGCTTTATGCCCGGTCACGCTTTCCTAGTCTCGCCACACAACGTCGCGCTGCTCGAGGCCTATAAGCATGTGATTCTCGAGGCTTGGCACCGCCAGAATATCACCAACGCCGAGGTCGCTGCCTTTATTGGGCGCGGGACCAGTCTCGTCAGCAAGATCCGCAACGGACGTGCGCCGATCTGCTCCAAAATCGCGAATCTTCTGATCGAACTCTTCGCCCTCGACCGCGCGCGGTTGTTCTTGGCGATCGAGATTGCCGGCAATGGCGATCTCTATTTCGATCCCGCTTTCAAGAACGCTTCCCATGCCGCGGTGGTGTTCCTGCAGGATCTGGTGACCACGCTCGACGCCGATGAGGACGCAGACAAGCGCGCGATATTTGCCGCCTTCTCGAAGCCGACCATCGAGCGCGTCGCGCGCGAAGCTGGGCACAGCGTTGTCGAGCAGTTTTCGGTGCATCTGCACTCGCCCGCCCGTCAGAAGGCCGCAGGTTAACACATTCTTACTTGCCAGCTGGTTGTGCAAGGACTAGTCCCGAGTCTGAACTAGTTCCGTTGGATTCGAACGGACGTCAGGCGGAGGTACCTGTGGCATCAGCTCAGCAAAAACGCCAGCAACGCAGCCAGCTGCGCGATCAGGGATTCAAATTCCTGGAAGTCTGCTTGCCCAGCCAGACTGTCGAGCGGATCGATCGGCTTAAGACAGCCCTCGGAGCGGAGTCCCGCAACGAGGTGTTGCTTCACCTAATCCACGGCACCTTAGACGATGCCCGCTTGCCGGCGGACAGCGCCCAGATGGAGCTTGGGATGCAATAAAAAAGGCCCGGTTGCCGCCGGGCCTTTTTTGAAATCCTGTCTGGAGGATCGTCCTGTCGACGCCCCTCCTAGAGACAGACCGGATTTGGCGCAAGCGATTTTGCGCACAGCTGAGCTGTGCCTGCTCGCGAACCGCCGAATGAGCCGCCGACCGGAACCTGGTCGGCATGTAGAAGGAAGAAGGAGGGAACGGCCACAGACCAAAAAAAACCCGGCCAGTGGCCGGGCTTTGTGAGGGTGACGCTTGGGAGAGCGACCGGTTGGGTCGTCCCCAGCTGAAATACGCATCGCCTACCTAGGCTCCCGCCCGACAAATGGCAAGTCTGAACCGTGATTTTCGCGGCGATGGCCTGTGTCTGCGGCCGCTCTTCGATCGCGAGGGAGCGAAGGGATGAGTATTGCCGAAAACGAGGTCCGCAGGGGCGTATCAGGGGGAATCGGGAGCCTGTTGCCGATCCTCCCGATGTTCGACTGTGAGCCTCTCGGGCTGGAGCTTCCGGCGCCAATGAAAACTGGCGGCGACCGAGCCGAGTGGGAGGGTCTCGTAGCCGCGCGACTTGCCATGCTCCCGGCAATCCCAGACGCCGCGCGCGGGAAGGCCGTCCGCGATCGCGTTCTTCGAGCCGCGCTGTTTCTCGAACGGCATGGCGCGGTCTCGCACCCGTCAACGCGCAGCCAATGGCGCAATATCGTCTCGCTCCTGAAGCTCACAGCTTGCGATGCGGACTTCTGGTCTCCGACCGGGCCAGTCGTGGGGATTGACGACGCGCAGTTGCAGGAACGCACCGGCCTGCAGAACCCGGGCCGGATGTTCCGCCAGCTGGAGAAGCACGGCCTGGTTATGCGCTGGAACAGCAAACGCAACGGCCGACGGCATTGGCGCCGCAGATTCGACGGCACGGTCGATGCTTCGGGTTGGTCCCTCGCCCCTCTCATTTTCCTAGTCGATGCAATCGAGCTGCTCGTCGACGAAGAACACGAACGGCTGCGACTGCGCTGCGAATTGCCCCAGCGGATCACAGTGGCCCTCGAAGCGATCAGGCGCATACTCCTGTCGGGCGCCATTGGCGCCGAGGATGCCGTACTAGCCGAGGGCAAGGCGGCCGACCTCGCGAAGGAGCGCGACAACGCACGCAAAGGGCGTCTGGAGCGCCTTCAGGCTGCCGCCGCACACGCCGAAGCGCTTCTCCACGGCCTTCTCTCACAGGCGATCCCTGGTGATCGCGAACTGCCACGGGACGAAAATGGTCCGGTCCAACGAGACGAGTCTGTTCCCGCCTATACAAACGATCACTCAACGTCAGTCACTGTAGATGGCTTGGCGGAAGGACGTAGCGGCGATCGTGGTCCGTCGTCTCAAGCGTTGGAACAGGACGACCGGTTCGGGATCAAGAGAAGCGGGTTCGAATGGACCGAAGTCCCTCACCTCTTCCCCTTCATCGACGGTCTGGTGCAGATCAAAGAGCGCGACATGCGCCGTACCGCCTTTGCCATCGGCGCGATGATCAAGGTCGAGGCCAACACGGTCGACCGCGCTGTGAAGGCGATAGGGGCTGATGCAACCGCCCTGTGCCTCCTCATCGCGGGGCAGCATTTCGTCCAAGGCGACATCCGTCGGACCACCGAGATCTACTTCCGCGGCATGCTGAAACGCGCGCGCGAGGATGACCTCAACATCGGGCACACGCTCTTTGGCCGCCGCGAATCGTTGGGTTTGCATCGCGTGAAGAGTAAAACGGGCCAAAGCGTGTGAGCCGCCTGTCAACCAGCCAGAAACCATTGGGCGATATGACGGTTAACGGTACAACAACCGCGAGGCTCATCAACGACAATGCCAATTGCTACCTATCAGGCATGGCTTTCGCTCTACGCGGGCGTCGGTTTGGTTGTAGCGATGTGCGCCGTTTGTGCTGTCGCGAAGACCGGTTACGATCTACGAACCGGCACGTTGGAGCTGCCCTTTTCGACATGGCGCAATCGAGTCTTGGCGGCACCCAAACTGTGGTGGCGATGGCAGGTCAATTACCTGACCGGGGCTCCGGTCATTCTGGTGATCGCCGGCCTATACGCTCATCACATCGGGTTCGCGGTGCTCGGCGATGTGTAGGCCAGGACAGCGGCTTGCCTGAACGGGTTTCGTACGACTGACGGTTGATCGGCACGAACGAGCTCGACCTGCCGGGTTGCCCCGCTCCACGCGCTCGTGATGGTCGCCACGTAGTTCAACGTCTCAAGGATGCGCGGCACCGCGCGCCGCTGGCGAACACGTCCCGGTCCTGCGTTGTAGGCAGCCAGTGCAAGGTCGACGCGGCCGAATTCGTCGAGATGCTCCCGCAGGTACTTTGCACCGCCGCGCAGGTTCTGGACGACGTCCCAGGGGTTGGTCACCCCGAGATATCGGGCCGTGCCTGGCATGAGCTGTGCCAGCCCCATCGCGCCGACCGGCGAAAGCGCCGTGCGATTGTACCGGCTTTCCTGGGCTACCAGCGCGTCGAACAGACCGACGGGAATGTTCTGCTCGCACGCGATCGCGGCGATCAACGGGAACAGGGCGGCCCGTCGTTGCTCCGTGCTGGCGGCGAGATCGCCTCGCGGCCGATAGACCGGCTGCGCGCAGTTGCCCGCGACGCTTCCAAGCGAACCCACCGACGGGATCGTCATGCGCCCTGTCGGAACGCCGCTGCGCATCCACAGCGGAACATCGATCCGCGAGGGCTCGACGACGTAATTGGCATCCTGAAGAACCGGCGCACCAATCGCACCGAAATCGGTCGCGAGCGCATTCTCCAGCGATTGGACTGCTGCAGGTGGCACTTCGGTACGCGGCGAGGGCCCCACATTGAGGACCACGCCGGGCTCGGCCCCGTCGAAGTTCATGAGCTGAACTTGCTGAGCACTGACCGGCGCTGCGATAACCGCTGACGCCAACAGAACAGTTGCGAATGAGATCTTCATCATCCCGCCCTCCGTGATAGAAAAGGCCGGTTCTTGGCTTCCTGGTCAATCCGGAAAAAAATTCCGCCCCCCTCCCCAGTCCAAGGATCGCACCGAGGCCAAAGACAGAGAGGGGTCTGAGCGGGCGAAAGGAGGCGACGATGCCGATTACTGCTCGACCGCCCACCCAGGAACTGGTCAACCTTGTCGGCGCGCTCGGCGGGAAGTGGCACGGCGCGACGGCCATGTGCCGCTGCCCGAGCCATGCCGACGGGGAAGCCAGCCTATCGCTTCGACAGGGTGACCGCGGGATCCTCGTCCACTGTTTCGCCGGCTGTGCCTTGGACGATGTGCTTCGCGAACTGCGCAGGGTTCGACCGGGGCAGACCTATTCCCGCCCCGAGATCACCGAGCCGCGCGATCCAGGACTGCTCATCACGCGAATGTGGAGCGAAGGTCGCCCGATCGCCGGTACCGCGGCCGAACGCTATCTGCTGGGGCGGCGCCTCAACCCACGCTTTGCCGACCTGCGCTATCATCCCCGGTGTCCGAAAGGCGCCAAGCCGCTCACGGTCTTCCTGCCCGCGCTGCTTGTCGGCGTTCGCAACGACGTCGGGATCACAGCGATCCAGCGCATTTTCCTGGACCTCGAGAGCGGCGGCTATCTCGACAAAATGCTCATCGGCGAGACCGGGACGGGAAGCTGGCGCGGCATGCCGGTCACCGACACGCTCGCGATCGCGGAGGGCTACGAGGACGCGTCGGCCTTCATGCAGCTGCACGGCGTTCCCTGCTGGGCCGCCCTTGGAGCCAAGCGCCTCGGTCTCCTCAGCGTTCCCGCGACTGTGTCGTGCGTGATCCTCGCCGAAGACAACGGGCGCGAAGGCCGCAAGGCTGGCGGAATCGCATTTCGCGCATATCGCGATCAGGGCCTGACAGTCCGGCGAATGCCGCCGCCAAGACGATACGGCGATTGGGCCGAAGTCCTGGCGGATCAGTGAAAGGGGAGAGGGAACGGGAGACTTGAGCCTGGTGTGATCTGCATCGGGCCAGCCCAGGAGTCCCGACCCATGTCCGATCTCTTCGACGCGGCCGAACAGCGCCGCTCGCCGCCACTTGCCGCCGCCCGCACCTTGGCCGAGCTGATCCTTGCCGACCAGGCCATCACCCGCGCCGTGCTGAACGATGCGATGAAGACCACCCACGGCGGATCCGATGCCGACGGCAAGTGGAGCCAGCGAGACAGCTTCGAAATCCTCGAACACGCTCAGGTGCTCGCACTCCGCGAACGGACTTGCGGAGCGCCCGACCGCACCACGATCGAAACGGCGATCGCCCTCGCCTCCCGCATGCCGACCCAGACGGTTCGCAGCGAGGATCAGCTTGACTGGCAGCAATTCTCGACGCCCGCCGATCTCGCCGCGATGGCTGTCTATCTCGCGCAGCCCCTGCCTGACGACATTGTCCTCGAGCCGAGCGCCGGCAACGGCCTTCTGGTCGCTCATCTTCCGCGCGTGAAGGAACTGCAGCTCAACGAGCTCGATCCCGCACGCCGTTCGCGACTTGCCGACAGCTTTCCGGGCACCGTCATCACCGGGTACGACGGCGCTGCTATTCCGACGCTGCTGGCAAAATCGGCGCGCCCTTCCCTCATCCTGATGAACCCGCCGTTCTCGCGTTCGCTCGGGCGCGGTGCCGACCATCTTGCAGCGGTCCGTCACCTCGCCGCAGCGATCCGGCATCTGCGGGGCGGAGGCCGCCTGGTCGCGATCATGCCCGACTGGTTCACCACCTCCGCGAAAATGGGCGACATTCTCAAGACGACGCTGGCACCGATGACCGTGCGCACGTCGCTCCGACTGGAACGCGCCTACACGAAGCACGGCACGGGCATCGCCGTCCGTCTCTACGTGATGGACAAGATCCCCGGCGATCGTCTTCCGTCGACCATCCAGCGCCAGACCACGGTCGAGCTGCTCGACACTGTCGAGCCGACCCCGCGCTGTGCCCTCATCCCCGAACGAGCCCCCTCCCCCGCTGCGCCCAAGGCGGTGTCCTTGTTCGGCAGCGCCCGCAGGGCAAAGCCTGCCGAGCCGCGCACCTTCCGCGCACCCGTGCGCAACAACGTCCTCCCGGTCGCCTACGAGGCGCTCGAGACTCCCGCCGCGTTGTTGGAACAGACCGGGGTCTATCTGCCCTATCGGCCGAGCCGGATCGTGTTCGCGGCCGCTGGCGAACACCCGACGGCGCTTGTCGAGTCGGTAGCGATGGGCTCCATCCCCGCCCCCATCCCCAACCACGTTCCGCACCTGCCCGAGCGGACGGTCAGCGAACGCTTGCTGTCAGCTTCCCAGCTGGAAACTGTCGTGTACGCCGGGAGCGCGTGGACGCAATGGATCCCCGGGAGCTTCCGACCCGACAAGGAAGGCGTCGGGCTGCTGCTCGACGAGAACGGCGCACGGTATCGCAAGGGCTTCTTCCTCGGCGATGGCACCGGCGCCGGCAAGGGACGCCAGGTCGCTGCGGTCGTTCTCGACAACTGGCTGCAAGGTCGCCGCCGCGCGATCTGGATCTCGAAGAACGAACCTCTCCTCGACGACGCCCGTCGCGACTGGACCGCGCTGGGCGGGATCGCGGCCGACGTGCAATCGCTTTCGCGCTGGAAGATCGATCAGCCGATCACGCTCGACGAGGGCGTGCTGTTCGTCAGCTATCCGACGCTGCGGTCGATGCGTGGTGACGCGAGCCGCCTGGAGCAGATCATCCAGTGGGCGGGAGACGAATTCGAGGGCGTCATCGCCTTCGACGAAGCCCACGAGATGGGCGGCGTTGCCGGCGGCGAAGGCGCCATGGGAACAAAGAAGGGTTCGCAGCAGGGCATCGCCGGCGTTCTCCTACAGAACAGGCTCCCCGCCGCGCGGGTGCTTTACGCCTCGGCCACCGGCGCATCCGAAGTCAACAACCTCGCCTACGCCGTCCGGCTCGGACTGTGGGGTCCGGAAACGGCCTTCGCGAATCGCGA
Organism: Blastomonas sp. CCH9-A1; assembly: GCF_001557175.1. Taxonomy (NCBI): domain Bacteria; kingdom Pseudomonadati; phylum Pseudomonadota; class Alphaproteobacteria; order Sphingomonadales; family Blastomonadaceae; genus Blastomonas; species Blastomonas sp. CCH9-A1. The sequence goes on along the minus strand of NZ_LSHM01000050.1, from coordinate 15,232 downwards.
GGCGTTCATCTCGTCGATCCGTCAGGGCGGGATCGCGGCCATGGAACTGGTTGCCCGCGACCTGAAGGCAACCGGCCTCTACATGGCGCGCGCGCTGTCCTTCGCCGGCGTCGAGTACGAGATCCTGCGGCACGAGCTCACCGAGGAGCAGATCGCGATCTACGACACTTACGCCGACGCATGGAGCATCATCCACCGCAACATGGAAGCGGCGCTCGAACTGACCGGCGTGGTCGACGAACTCGACAAGTCGACGCTCAACTCGGGCGCGAAGGCTGCGGCACGTTCCCGCTTTGAAAGCACGAAGCAGCGTTTCTTCGGGCAGGTACTTTTGGCCATGAAGCTGCCGACCGTGATCGCCGCTGTCGAACAGCATATTGCCGACGGCACCTCGGTCGTGCTGCAGCTTGTCACCACAGCGGAATCGATCCTGACACGGCGCTTGAACGAGCTGTCTCCGGAAGAACGCGCCGATCCCGAGCTTGAGCTCAGCCCGATCGAATACGTCATCGACTACCTCACGCGCGCCTTCCCGACCCGCCAGATGGAAACCTATACGGATGACACGGGCGAGGTTCGCTCGCGACCAATGTTCGACGCCGCCGGCAATCCCGTCGTCAATCCCGAGGCGGAAGCGAAGCGCGCCGAACTGATCGAGCATCTGTGCGCCCTCCCCCCGATCAAGGCGGCGCTCGACGCGATCCTTGAGCGGTTCGGTCACGACAACGTCGCTGAGGTCACCGGCAGGACCAAGCGCCTCGTTCCCACCGGTCACGGCGGCCAGAAGCTGGAAACACGCACCACCCGGTCGACCCAGGCCGACGCCGCGGCGTTCATGGAGGGCACGAAGCGCATCCTGATCTTCTCGGATGCGGGCGGCACTGGCCGGTCCTATCACGCCAGTCTCGATGTGCCGAACCAGCAGCAGCGCGTCCATCTGCTCCTGGAACCGGGCTGGAGAGCCGACAGGGCCATTCAGGGCCTCGGGCGAACCCACCGGACACATCAGGCCTGCTCACCCCTGTTCCGGCCCGTTACGACGTCCTGCAAGGGCGAGCTGCGCTTCACATCGACGATCGCGCGGCGCCTCGACAGCCTCGGTGCCCTGACGCGCGGCCAGCGGCAGACCGGCGGCCAGAACCTGTTCGATCCAGCAGACAATCTCGAGAGCGATTATGCGAAGTCGGCGCTCATCACCTGGTTCCATCTCCTTGTCGGGGGCAAGCTGACCAGCATCAGCTTCGCCGAATTCACCGAGCGGACCGGTCTGGAGCTCACCGACAGCGACGGGATCCTGAAGGAGGATCTGCCGCCCATCCAGCGCTGGCTCAACCGTCTGCTGGCGCTCCCCATCGGCCTGCAGAACCTGATCTTCGACGAGTTCCTGGCGCTGGTCGAAACACGCGTGGCAGCCGCCCGCGAGGCAGGTACGCTCGACGTGGGTGTCGAGACCATGCCCGTGGAAACCGCCACCGTCCTCGAGGACACGGTGCTGCGCACCGATCCGGTGAGCGGAGCCACCTCGCACCTCCTGACGATCGAAGTCGCACGACGGCGGCATCCGGTCAGCCTCGAACGCGCGATCCGCATCGCCGACAGCGACAGCACCGCGCGATTCCTCAGGAACGGACGTTCGGGCAAGGTCGCCTTGAGCACCAAGGCGCGGTCGGGCATGACCGACGACGGCACATCGGTCCCGCGCATCGAGCTCATGCGGCCGACCCGGCGCGAATATCTCCGCGAGTTCGACATGTTCGAATCCGCGTGGGAACCCTGCTCGCGAAAGACCTTCGAAGAGGGGTGGACCGCCGAAGCCGAGGACGCAGCCACACGGCTCGACCATGAAACCGTCCAGCTGGCGACCGGCCTCCTCCTGCCCATCTGGTCTGCCCTGCCCTCTGACCACCTCGAGGTGAACCGGATCGTCGACGCCGAAGGTCGTTCGTGGCTCGGCCGCATCGTGTTCCCGAAGGACGTCGCGAAGCTGCTGACGACGCTGGGCGTCGAGCAGACCTCGTCACTCACGCCTGCGCAGATCACCGCAGCGGTAGTCGGCGGCAGTGCGATGCCCATCCAGCGGCCCTTCCCCTGCGAGCTGAAACGCTCGCGCGTGAACGGTTCGCCTCGCATCGAGATCGTTGGCGCGCCCGCGAGCCAGCTCCCCTGGCTGAAGTCGCTCGGGTGTTTCAGCGAGATCATCTCTTACCGCACGCGGGTCTTCGTCCCCGCGGAACGCGCTTCGGAGATCATCGAGCGGTTGGTCGCCTCCACCAATCCGGAGGCGGCCTGAAGAGGAAAGACGAGGGGGATCGGGAAAGGTGTCCGGTGAAGGTTTTGCCGGGCCATCCACCAGGAGAAGACCGATGACCCAACTGATCCCCCTTTCGAAGCTGCGGCTCTCGGACAGCAATGTCCGCAAGTCGGGCGCCACCTCCATCGAGCAGCTTGCGGCCGACATCGAAGCGCGCGGCGTGCTGCAGAACCTGCTCGTCACCCCGCTGAAGAAGCCGCGCGGCCACTACGCCGTCTTTGCCGGTGGCCGTCGGCTTGCCGCCCTGCAGCTGCTCGTCGAGGGCGCCCGCATCGATCCCAACACCGAGATCGCCTGCAAGGTGCTCGAAGGCGACGAGGCCATGCTCAGCGAAACCTCGCTGGCCGAAAATTTCCAGCGCATGGCGATGACGCCCGCAGACGAATGCCGCGCGTTCCAGCACTTCCTCGGCATGGACGGCGACGTCGATGGCGTCGCGAAGCGCTTCGGCGTAACCCGCCGCTTCGTCGAAGGCCGCCTGCGGCTCGCTGGGCTTGCTGACCCAGTGTTCGAGGCGCTCGCCAAGGGTGAGATGACGCTCGACATGGCGAAAGCCTATGCGTCCACCGACGACCAGGCCAAGCAGGTCCGGATCTACGAGCAGTACGCCCGCTACGGCTACACCACGCCCGACCAGATCCGTCGCGCCATCGCCGGCGATGCCCTGAAGGCGAGCGATCCGATCGCGATCCTCGTCGGCGAAGACGCTTACGTCGCCGCGGGCGGCACCGTCGAGCGCGAACTGTTCAGCGAGGACGGTGACCGCTGGTCGGACCCGGATATCGCGCGCGAACTGGTCGGCAAGATCATGGAGGCCGAGGCCGAACGGCTCGGCACGGAATCCGGCCTGGCCTGGATCCGCCCGATCGCCAGCTCGCACATCTACAACGCGACCGCGGATCTTCATCGCGTCACGCTGCCGACCACGCCGATGACCGAAGCCGAAGAGGCGCGCGTCGAAGAAATCGCCGCGCGCATGGACGACATCGCCGAGCAGATCGAGGCGGGCGGGCTCGAAGACACTGCGGCCGCCGTCCTCGAGGAAGAGTATCAGAAGCTCGACCGTGAATACGACGAGCTGCAGGACCGTCCTTCGGTCCTGACCGATGAACTCAAGGCACAGGTCGGCACCTTCCTCACCCTCGCGCCCGACGGCACGATGAAGCTGGAAACCAGCTACTTCAGCGAGACGCCGATCCGCACCGGCGACGACGACGACGACGACGGATCGAGCCGGCAGCGCGGCACCGCGGCAGCGCCCGCCCCGGAAGCCGTGGCACCCGGTGGAAAGCCGCTCAGCGCCCGCCTGTCGGACGAACTGGCCATGCAGCGGCGCGACATTCTCGCCGCGTCGATTCTGGCCAACCCTGCCCTCGCCCTCGATTACGCGCTGTTCGCCATGATCGACGGCAATCGCGGATACGATCGCTATGGCACGACCATGAAGGCGCCGCGGCCGCAGGATCCGGTCATCGGCGGCGAGATGGAGCCGACGCAGGCCCGCATCGCCATGGAACAGGCCCGCGAGGCGCTGGACAGCAGCTGGATCGAGGCTGGTGACGTCGTCGCGCGCTTCGAAGCCTTCCGAGCTCTCGAAGACGACGCTAAGGCTGCCTGGCTCGCGGTCATGGTCGCAGGGTCGCTCGAGGCGAAGCCCGAGTATTCGGCGACGACCAATCCGCTCCACGCCCGCCTCGCCACGATCCTCGAGATCGACGTCGCGCAGTGGTGGCGGCCGACGTCGGCCAACTTCTTCGACCGCGTCGCGAAGGGCACGCTGCTCGCGCTTCTGACCGAGGTCGGCGGGACGGTCCTGGCCGCACGCTACAGCGCGTCCAAGAAGGGCGAGGTCTCCTCCGCCTGCGAGAAGATCTTCGCCGGCGAAGCGATCACCGAGACCGAGACCAAGGAAGCGGCCCTTGCCTGGGTGCCCGACGCCATGCGCTTCGACATCGAGCGTCCGACCATCGACGGCCTCTCGGACGACGACGACGAGGCCGACGACACCGGTGAGACTTCGGCCGACGACACGGATCTCGATCCCGATGCCGATAGCAACGAAGATCCGGATGACGATCCCGCCGACGACTTCGGCGATGACATCAACGATTTCGACGTCGAGCATCCCGACGAGGCGCTCGAGCCCGCCGAATAGCCCCCTCGCCTCTCTCCTGGGCGACTTGGCGGCAGCCGCGACACCCCGGCTGCCGCCATTTTTTCACCGCTTTCCAATCCGCTCGCGCACCCGCGCGAGCCCTTCCCCGCTGAAAGGTTCTCACATGCGCAAGCCTTCACGCATTTCCCGCCCGCGCCGCGACATCGCCAGCGAAATCACGGCCCTCATTCTGTCAAAGCTCGAAGCCGGCGTCTTGCCGTGGGCGAGGCCGTGGGACCGCACCAGCGGCGGCGGCCGCCCGCTCCGACATTGCGGCACCGCCTACACCGGCATCAACACGCTGTTCTTGTGGGCCATGGCCGATGCAAACGGGTATAACAGCCGGTACTGGATGACCTATCGCCAGGCCCAAGAACTCGGCGGTCAGGTCCGCAAGGGCGAAGCCTCGTCGCTGAGCGTGTATTATTCGCAGATCAGCAAGACCGACACGAACAGGATCACTGGCGAGGAGCAGAACCGCGCGATCCGTTTTCTCAAGGCGTACAACGTCTTCAACGCCGACCAGATCGACGGGCTTCCCGCGCAATACTACCCCACCCCGGCGCCGCCCGAGCCTCGTGAGGAAAGCGCTCACCGCGGCGCTATCGACGCGTTCTTCGACGCAATCCCCGTGGAGGTCCGGCACGGCGGAAACGCGGCATTCTTCTCACCCGTCGGCGAGTACATCCAGATGCCGCCCCGGGGCGCCTTCCACTCGGACGATCTGTACGCGAGCACCCGCGCCCACGAGTCCATCCATTGGTCCGGCGGGACCGGCCGTCTCGAACGCAAGTTCGGTAAGCGGTTCGGCGATAACGCTTATGCGTTCGAGGAACTCGTCGCGTCGATCGGCCAGTGTCTCGTCTGCGCCGACCTCGGCCTACCGGGCGAACTTCACGACAACCATGCGAGCTATATCGAACACTGGCTGCGCATCCTTCAAGGCGACGCGAGCGCGATCATACACGCCGCCTCGAAGGCGGAACAGGCGTTCAACTACCTCAAGGCCTTCCGCCCGCCCGAGGAGCCATGCGACGCGGAGAACGATCGCGCAACGGAGATCGAAGAGCCGGCTTAAAGCCAACTCGTCAGGATGCCGGTCGCTCCGCATCGGCGGTCGCCGCCTGCTCCACGAGCTTCCTGAAATCCTCGATCGAATTCCACAACGCGCGGTGGCCGCGTTGCTCCGTATAACGCTCGAACCACTCGGCCAATTCCTGGGGAGCCCTGATATACAGGGTCTGAGACGGAGGCGCAGGCGGACGCTTGCGCCCTCCCCTACCCGCCACGGTACTCGGTTCCGTGTCCGTTTGGCCACGATCGACATAACCAAGCTGCTCGCCGCGCGCCACGGCGTCCCGCTCGCTAGCCGGATCTACCACGATCGGCCCCCGAGGCAGTCCCGCCTTGTCGATGGTCTTTTCACGCTTCTCTGCGGGCTTTCCGAAACCGAAGCTGGTCATCGGCGGTGGTCCTCCTTCAGGCTATCGACAACGGCCTGCGCCAAGTCCTGTGCGTTCTCGATGGCCTTGGGCACACCCGAGGTTTGCGATGGATCGAGCTCGCTCAACCGAAGACCGAATTCATAAATGTCGCGGTACGCCGCGCGCTCGACCACGCCGATCGGAAGCATCGGCAGACCGGCTTGCTCGATCGCGCTGGTGATGCGCTTCGACGTCTTCGTGGCGAAGGCGGCGCTGTCGCGGCTTCGTACCAATCGGAACGGGATTTTGCGCTCCACCGCCTCTTCCTCCTCCTCAATGAGGGACACAGCGGCAGCGGCCAGTTCGGCATCGACTGGCGACTGGTTGAACGGAACCAGCACCAGGTGCGATCGGATCAACGCGCGCGACATCATCCGAGACGCCGTGCCCTCGAGATCGATGATGACCATGTCATTCTCGTTGGCGAGCTGCGCGATCGTCTCGATCATCGCGGCTTCCTTTGGCTGAGACGTCACGGAATACGGCATTTCGCGCCCCGCTTCGGCACGCTTCGCCGCCCACTTCGTGATGATGCCATTTGGATCGGCGTCGATCACCGCAACGCTGAGCCCGTTTTCGACCAATTGATCGGCAAGGATCATTGCCAGGGTGGTTTTTCCCGCACCGCCCTTCGAGTTGCTGACCGAGATCACCGACATACACGCTCCTTATCCTGCAAGCATTCCAGCTTGCAACGATGCAAGCGCAATCGCTTCCGCTCGCGCCTGCGCTTTACCTTGCGCATGCGCATTACCTTGCGCTTTCGCTTTTGCAAGCCCTTGCGCTAGTGCTTGCGTCATGGCTTGCGCAATAGCCTGCGCAATCGCTTGCGCCTGCGCGATCATGATGCTTGCACGTTGGCTTGCACGTTTGCTTGCAGGACACCGGAACGCCAGGAGAGGGGAGAGGGGTGGAAAAGGCGATCAGCTTTGGGAGATCGCCGGTGCCACCCTTCACCAGATACGACCTGCCGTTCCGGTTTGAGCGCGCTCTGCAGCCTGACGCTCTGCGCGTGGTCGCCACCTGCACGATAGCCGTCAACGACGCCATAGCCGACGCGACGAACGCGGGTCTCGATCCGGAGCGCGATCCCGCCGTCCTTCTCCTTGCGCGCCATTTGGGCCGGGTTGCCGCTGGTCAAGACCCCGAAGCGATGCACAGTGAGGACCGGGATCTGCGAACCCTATGTAGAAGGCGGATTGCGGCCTTGCGATCGGCCGATGTCCTGATCCCCCTGGTGCGTCGCGGCTTTGCTCATGATGCTCATCTGACGAAAGTCTATCGAAGCGCCGCGCGCGATCGTCTGCGCGCAGTCGCGCATGCGCTGGATCTGGAGGCAGCCGATTACGAGCTGCGAACACGCTCCGATCAGGGGCCCGTGCCGATCCTGGATCTTCAGACGGATCACTTTCGCGTCACGATTGCGCCCGAACGGTTGATGCCGGGCCGCGAAGTCCGCTGGCTCAGGACCGCGACCCGCAGGGGAGGGTGGGAGGGTTCGGCAACCACCGGCGAGATCGGCCTCCTCGCCGACATCGGTCAATTCGCGCGGACGCTTCGCCGGACGCTCCACCTGCCGGTTGCCGTGCAGCCGGTCATTCTCTGACGAAAGGATAATACCATGGGATGGCTATCCATGCCCCTGTCGAGCATGCACCCGCATTCGACCCCCAAGGCCTATCTCGATGCACAGCTGACTTACGAGCGCGTGATCGACGAACCGGCCGAGGCCGAAGGGGAGGGCGGTCCGCTTCCAAGCCGGAAGGGCCTGCGGGTCATCGCGTCGTCGTGCTTGCGCAACAAGGTCTATTACGCCGCGGTGGCACCGACGACCGACGGCGTCGATGGGCCGGTGTTCGCGGTCGTGTGCCTCGTGCGCTGGAATCCGCGCGCCAAGGACGGCTATGTCTTCGCGTACAAGGACATGGACGAGACCGCCGGGCCGAACGAGGCTGAATGCCCGGAGCGTATCCTGGCGCTCCTCTCGCCTACCGAGAACCATTCCGCCCTGCAATGGCGCCGGCGCTGCATCCGCAATCTCGCACGGCCGACGGCGAAACTCGAGGACGGCATGCGAATACGCTTCGCTTCGCCGATCAAGTTTACCGACGGCTACGAAGGACAGGAGTTCTTTGTCCGGAAGCGCGGGCGCAAGACGGCGCTGGCGATCAGCGAGCATGGCTCGGCCCGCTACCGGGTCACAAACATGGCGCGCATGGCCTTTTCGGTCGTGCCGCAAACGAAGGTCCACCGGACGGTTTTCTGACCGTTACCCGCCACGATCACCCTCACATCAGGAAGCGAGTTCGATCATGCCCGCCGCATCAACCAACGGCCAGCTCAGCAGAAAGCGCCAGGATCTCTGCAGCCGGACCCATGCCCAGAGGGTCGCGGGCCGATTGCTGGATGTCCTCGGCAAGCCGACGGCCGTCATTCACACCGGCAACCCGTTGCAGCCCTTTCGGGTTGGCGATCCGTCAGAGACCTCGGGAAGGGTGGTGGTCGAGGTGCGCTCGTAACGCACTCTGACCACCCTCAATCGACCTATTACTCGGCCAGAGTCGGATCGAGATACCACGAGGCACCCTGCCGGAAATCCCGGTCAGGTTTTACCACCGGCCCGTCCGGCTCACTCGCGACATAAGGCTTGACCAGCGGCATCGTGGCGACGCGGCGCTTGGCCAGCTTGCCAGCGACCTTCCCGCGCGCCTTGAGCAACTCTTCCAGCCACATGAGGTCGTCGAGCATCTGCACGACGCCCCGGCCCGCCAGAATGTAGTAGAGACAGCGCTGGAAATCGTCGCACTCGTTACCGAGGATCATCGACAGCTTCAGCTTGGCGCCCGCCACACCTTCGTGGACCCACTCGACCGCTTCGCGCAGCTCGACCGTCGAGAAATAGCTGTCCTCGACATCCATACCGATCGCCGCCGCCGCAAGCATGCGCCGGGTCGGGTGATTGCCCAGGTCGACGCTGGCATCGCGCAGCGTGATGTCAAGATCGAACCGATTGATGAATATCGAACGCTTCATGACGAGGGTCTCCTTGTCCATGAACATACGGTGAACAGACTAGACCGTCAACGATCAATGCGGTAGGTGTCGCGCATGTGGTTGGTGCCTCGCCATTCGAGAGGCCTGTCTCTCCGCACGGACGTGCCAATTGTTGTCCGCGACGCGCTCGTGCGCTGGTACGAAGGGGAGGGCACTGACGCTGATCATCGGGCCAGCGTCACGATGGTCGTCAAAGCGCGGACACACGGCCAGTGGATCGCCTGCGACTGCCTGGGCGGCGAAACGCCGCCGCCATTGATGTCGCCGTCCTACCTGTCCGAGGCAGAGACCTACTATCTTCGGCGGCTGACCAGCACCCGGCAGAAGCGCCCCGAGCATCTGACAGACTGTCCCTTCTACCGCGAGCAGGCCCCACAGCGATTCCGCGAAAAGCGCAGCGCAATCCCTTCGACGATCGATGAGCCGCACGGCCTGTTCAACGCGCACCGCTTGGCGCCGGAGAAGCTGGCGGCCATGCCGGACGACAGCGAGCCCGACGACCGAACCCGGGGCGTTGCGATACCGCGTCTCGCGCGCCTGCTGTGGCTCCTCATGGAAATGGCGCACGTCAACGTCGTCGAACCCCTCCCTCCGGATCAAGGACGGGACACTTCGATGGCGAAGGAATTCGCTCGCCTACGCCGCGCTGCAGAGCGATTGGACATCGCGCCAGGTATTCCCCTCGCGAAGCACTTCTACACCCATGTCGACCCCTACGATCGGAATGTGGTGTTCGCCCGCCTGCGCAAAGCCGCGGCGAAATGGCCTTCGGGCCTGGCACCGCAAGCCTTCCTTGCGCTCTACGCTCTCGACATTTCAGGAACGACCATCACACTCGCCGAAGGCCGCGAGCTCGAGGTCAAAACGCGGGTCCAATATGCCGGAGCGCGGGTCGGACCGCCTTACCTCGTCCTCGTCGTCGTAGGCGAACACAACCCGCGTGACGGCTTTGCCGCGCTCCGCGGCTATGCTCAGCCGATCGCCCGCCCATCCAGCTTCATCGTGGTGCACAACCAGGCCGAGCGTGACGCCGTCATCGGCCTTCTCGACCTTCAGTACCGCTGGCGTCGGCGGCAGATCGACATAGGCTTCAAGCGCCCTCTCTTCGATCTCACCACCAAGGCAGGTCCGCTAAGGCCGGATCTCGTCCTCGACATCCGTGACAACAGTACCGGCGAACTGATCGAGGCGGCGCTCGAAGTCATCGCCAACGACGAACCCGACTACATCGACGCCAAGCAGCGCAAGATCTCCGCGCTGGCCGAGCTGGGCCCAACCGTCTTTGCGCGCGCCGCGACGCTTCGCGACCACGGCATCGAGGCCATCCTGAAGGCGAACCTGGGCATCGGCTGAAAGGGGAGGGGGAAGAGCGGCTCGAATCCAACAGGAGACGAGCCATGGTTCCCTTCACTTCCTCGCCGACGATCGTCCGCGACATCCGCCACGCCCACCTGTTCTGCGGGATCGGTGGCGGGGCCATCGGCTTCCAGAAGGCGAAGGTGCGCGTCGGCCCGATGCAGGGTCGGTTCGTCTGCGCCGGCGGAATCGACGTCGACCCCGGCGCCATCCGCAATTTCGAGCGGATCACCGGCACTCCGGGCACCGTCCTCGATCTGTTCGATCGCGAGCAGTATCGCGCCTTCCACGGCGCCGAACCCCCGTCGGACTGGCGCGAGGCCGCGCCGGCAGACATTCGGCGAATCTTCGGCGAAAACGTCGACGTCCTCTTCCAGTCCAGCCCATGCAAGGGCTTCTCCGGCCTCCTGTCCGCCAAGCAGTCGAAAACGGACAAGTACCAAGCGCTGAACCGCCTCGCGCTGCGCGGTGTCTGGCTGACGCTCGAGGCATATCAGGATGACCCCATCCCGATCATCCTGTTCGAGAACGTGCCGCGCATCCTCAATCGCGGCCGCTGGCTCCTTGACCAGATAACCGCGCTGTTCCGCTGCTACGGCTACAGCGTCAACATCGACGTTCACGACTGCGGCATCATCGGAAATCTGGCGCAGAGCCGCAAACGTGCGCTGCTGATCGCCCGCCACACGAAGAAGATCCCGCCGTTCGTCTATCAGCCGCGCCACCATCGCCTTCGCGGCGTCGGCGAAGTGATCGGCAAGCTCCCGCTGCCGGGTGACCCGATCGCGGGGCCGATGCACCGCATCCCGGCGCTGCAGTGGAAGACCTGGCTGCGCCTCGCGCTCGTGCCGGCAGGAAAGGATTGGCGCGCCCTCAACGATCTCGCCGTCGTCGACGGGCAGCTGCGCGATTTCGGGATCGTGCCCGAAGCCCAGCTGCGGGATAACGCCCTTGGTGTGAACGCTTGGACCGACAGCGCGCCCGTCATCACCGGGCAGCGTGCTCCGGGGCAGGGCCGATTTGCCGTCGCGGATCCCCGCCCCGAGGAGGCCTGGCACAACGAGGCCCTAGGGGTTCGGACGTGGGCGGACAGCAGCCGTGTCGTCGCCGGCGCGAGCAGCCCGCACAACGGAGCGCACAGCGTTGCCGACCCCCGACCGGGTCACGGCGCGGGCACCCACCAGAACATTCTGGCTGTCGCCGACTTCGTCCGACCGGCCAAGGCCGTCACGGGTGCTCGTCACCCGGCAGGGGGAGCGCTCTCGGTTGCCGACCCGCGGCCGAATTACGGACCCGCGACGCATCGCCACGTCCTCGGCGTCAACACCTGGTCGGGCGAGCCGACCGGCACGGTAACCGGCGATCCGAAACCCAGCACCGGGGCCTTCTCGGTCGCGGACCCTCGCGTGAATGGCCATGCCCGCAGCGTCCAGCTCGGCGTGCGCCCTTGGGACAAGCCCGCGGCCTGCGTCAAAGGCGACGTCAGCGTCGGAACCGGCCCCTATGCGGTCAGCGACCCGCGTCTGACCGGCGACCGCCCCCGGTACAACAACGTCTTCCGCATCGTGCCGTTCGACACCCCGTCACCAGCGGTAGCCGGACCGGGCGGGGCAGCAGGCGGAATTGCTGTCGCGGATCCGCGCGGCGCTACCAGCGAGACCTACAGCAGCCGGAAATACAAGGTTACGCCGTTCTCGGAGAGCAGCCGAGCCGTGATCGGTGCGAGCTCGACGGGCGAGGGTGCCTTCGCCGTCGCCGATCCCCGCCCCAGCTGGGGAAACCAGCGGCATCGCAACATCCTGCGAGTCACACCCTACAGCGACCCGTCGGGAACCATCGCGGGCGGCTACAGCGCCACCGGAGGGCAACCGTGCGTCGCCGACGAACGCCGCGTGCACTACCAGACCGGCGGGCATTACGGTGTCGTCGACTGGAATCAGTCCTCGTACTCCGTGAGCGGATCGGCCTGCCACGACAACGGCTTCAATTCGGTGGCGGACCCGCGCCCAACGGATATCGAGGCCGAGCACTTCGAGTTGCCCGCCGCCAACGACCGCCTCGTCTGCCGGATCATCGCGACCGACGGCACATGGCATCGGCCGTTCACAACACTCGATCTTGCCGCGCTGCAGGCGCTGTTCGACCCCGAAGAGATCTTCACCGCAGTCGAGGGCGAGCAGGGCATCGAATGGCACTGCCGGGAGGCGTTCGACCTCATCGACGGAAGCGACGTCACCAAGCGCGAATGGATTGGAAACATGGTCCCCGGCGCAGCCGCTACCGGAATGGCCGAGACGATCGGTGAGACGATCCTCCTGGCCGAGCAGGGGGAGACCTTCTTCCTCAGCACCCGGGAGATCTGGGTCAAACCCGGCGCGATGGCTTTGGCGATCGACAACGATCAATCCGCGTTTCGGCTCGACGCCCTGGGATGAAAGGGAAGGGGGAGGGGGTGCCCGATCCGGTTGAGGAGACGAGCAATGCCCAAGTTTCAATCCGTTCCAGCGCCTGTCGAGACCCTGTGGGGCTCCCCGCAACAGTCCGAGCAGATCCTTCCTGGAGTGTGGGAAGTTCACACCGCCAGCCATGGCGGCATCGTCCTGTCGGACGAGCGTCAGGCCGCGATGCCCGCTGCGCTGCGACTGGCGGAACCGTTCTACGAAGAGGACGTCGACTGGTGCCTCGCCCTCGTTGCGTTCGAAGCTGAATACCGCGCGTCGGGACGTCGATGCGCAGCGCTTGTCGCTGACAATGCGCGATCGAGCCTCCGCGCGTGGCATCCCGACCGGTTCGCCGGCTATACCGGCGAAGCGGTGCCGGAAGATGCGAGCCCGGTCCTGCAACGACGCGCCGCCTACACCGCGCTGATCGGTGAATTCGTCGTCACAAGCGCCAGCGGCGATTGGGCCGACTGGGTTCCGAAGGGCAAGGTCGGGGTTGTCGCTCGCCGCGTGACCGGCGTCGATGCGCTCGGTTTCGCCCGCTACGCCGACGGAGAGACGATCCAAGGCCTCGTCGACAAGGACGCCTACAACAGTTCGGCGATCAACGGGTTCGACGCGATCGGCGCTGTGCGCATCGATGGCGATGCCCCTGCGACCAAGGAAGTCGCGCTGTGACCGGCGGCATCGGCAACGGCCTCGAGATCGCGCGCTCGCTCGTCCTCAGCACGGCCCACATGCACCCCGCGACGGCGCGCGACTGGATGCCCCGGTGCCCCTGGTCGTGCTTCGAAAAGGGCGACTACGGGTGGTTCATGCACGTCTGCGACGACGTCGGCATTACCGAAGCGCATGACGTGCCCCTGGAAATCCGCTCCGCGATCCACGTCGCCAAGCGCGAAGGCTGCCAGTGGATTATGTGGGACTGCGACGGACCTCTTGTCGCGGAGCTCCCCGAATACGATTGGACGGCGTCGCTGCCGATCGCAGCATGAACGCGCCGGCGTTCCTCACGACGAGGCCGCGGCGCGCGGTGGACGTGCTCGACCTGCGCAACCCGCCCGTGGTGCTCGCCTACGGTATCGGAGTCGACTCGACCGCGATGCTCATCGAGCTCGTCGCGCAGGGCCGAAGGCCCGATCTGGTTCTCACCGCGGATACCGGGAGCGAAAAGCCAGCCACTTACGCCTACCTCGACGTCATCCGGCCATGGATGGCCGCGCACGGCATCGACTTTCGGGTCTGCCGCTACGTCCCGCAGCGCTTCAAGCACTGGCCGCCCTACATGAGCCTGCTCGAGAACGTGCTGACCAACGCCACGCTGCCGTCGATCAGCCTCGGCCGACACAGCTGCAGCCTCAAATGGAAGATCGCGCCCCAGGACAAGTTCGTCGAAACATGGCAGCCGGCCATCGACGCATGGGCGCGGGGCCAGAAGGTCATCCGCCTGATCGGCTACGACGCCTCGCCGGCGGACACACGGCGTCACGCGCATGCGCTCACCATCCCCAGCGACCGCTTCGAATGCCGTTACCCCTTGCGGGAATGGGGATGGACGCGCGACGATTGCATCGCTCGGATCGAGGCCGAAGGCCTCCCGGTCCCGCCGAAATCGGCCTGCTTCATGTGCTGCGGCTCGCAGCCTGACGAGATCCGCGACCTCCCTGCATGGTGCCTGCGGCTCATCGTCCTGATCGAGGCCCGGGCCGCGCCGAGGCTCCGCACCGTGGAAGGCCTCTGGCGCACCACGACCAAGAAGCGCCCTGGCCGAATGACCGACTTCATCCGCGCGGAGCAGCTGCTCCCTGCGGGCGAGATCGATCGCATCGCGCACGAAGCGCCGACTGCGCTGCGGCTCTTTCAGGACGCCGCGGCTGACATCCCGCTCCCGGAACGCCCGCACCTGGCGGACTGGATCTCCCAATTCAACGCACAGCTGGAGCTGGCCGCATGATAAGCGAAACACTCACCCGCGCCGAACAGATCGCGCGCCTCAACGATCGCGCGCGCCAAGGGCTCGATCGAACCGCACTCGTCAACTTCACCCGGGCATGCCTCGCTGAGTTCTGCTCGGACGACACGCCAAGCGGGCTCCTCGCCCAGGCCGAAATGATGAAGGCCATGCGTCAGCACGATTTCGTCAACGACGCCCATGGCGAGCGCGACTTCGGGCAGATGACGTTCCGCGACACGCCCGTGTGGTTCAAGATCGACTTGTATGATCCGGGCCTTGTCAAGTTCGCATTGAACGGTTCCTTCTGTTGACGGGTTGGGGGCCCCCACACGCAATGCTCAAGGATTGGCTTCATTAGTTCCGAGGTCAGCTGATGCACTATCCGTGCATAGACTTGTATCCGGTCGAGGCCGTGGCCGCGTACCATAATCCGTATTCACATCCCCGGATCGAGCAAAGGCGGATGCGGACCAAACT
>NZ_LSHM01000049.1:0-672 GCF_001557175.1 Blastomonas sp. CCH9-A1 | reverse complement strand
CCTATATGCGCGCGCTGCGGGATACGATGATGTCGCTCTATGAGGTTAGCGAGGTCGTCCCCGGTCAGTCGATGACCTTGCGTGATCTGTTGCGGGATGTTGCGCCAGTCACGGTCCGCGAACACGGCGCGACACAGACCCTCGTCAACTGGGACAAGATCGCTGCACGGGTTGTCGATGTGAACGGTCGCCATGGCATCTCGGGCGCGCTGTTGCCGTTCAGCGCTGATGGCGCCCTACAACTGATCGACGCGTTTGGCCGGCTTGCGGACGATGCAAAGGACACCTCCGAACTAAACCAGACCGACCGGGATGCTATTTTACGGGCATCAGGCCCGATGTTCACGAACATGTGGCTGCTCGATTGTCTGGGCAAAGCCATGCCTGGCACCATGCCGGATATGGTCAACGCCGATGGCGATGATCTTGTGTTCCACCGCATCGTCTTCCCCCTGGCCAAGGGCGTGATCGGCAAGAGCGTGGTTCGCAGGCTGAACGCGGCACAATGGCTGGAGCCTGCCAGCGACACATTCTGGAACTGGCTGGTGCCGGTGACGAAGGAGAGAAAACCACGAACGGCCAAAGGCGGGCAGGCTTTTGTGACGACCATGGAGGACGGCACACCCGTCTTCGCCAATGTCGAGTTGGCGGGACGCAAACTGATCGTTGAGG
>NZ_LSHM01000005.1:0-132429 GCF_001557175.1 Blastomonas sp. CCH9-A1 | reverse complement strand
CAGGCTCGTCCATTTGTGCACGACGGCCCAGGTCCTGATCGAGGAGCGGGTCATGCTTTGCTCGCGCGGTTCGCGAGTGCGATCTTGCTACGCCCGAATGAGTGCCCAGCCATTGCCCATCCCGATTCCAACAGGCCCCGAGCTATCCTGGCAAAACCCATAAGTCAATGATAATCATTCGCATTGATGGTCGCAGAATGTATTGCGAATATTATGCAAAAGCGTTTTAGCCGCAACAAGCTCCGGCACTGTCATGCCCCCCGGATCATGAGCCTCCTGCAGCTGACTAGAACACAAGGCGGGTGAAATGCCGCAAATGAATGCTCGCCATCATCGGTATGTTTGTTAGCGCGGCAGGCTAAAGGCCTCCACCCATCGCCGATCACGAGGGCGACCCAAGCGCGGCCTCGAAGACCAAATGGCGGCTACTGGAGAAGCTAGGCGTTCAATTTGATGAACATCAACTACCGGCTCTGGGTCGAGACATGCCGGCGGTCGGGAAGCCCTCTCGTGGGACTTTTCGGACGGTCCCGCGCGATATGTTCTGCGGCAGGTATTGCCAAAAGCTGCCATCCAGACCGTCTTCAAGCGAGCTTGCACAAGTTGCCAATGCCGCACTGCACAATTGCCTTGAAATCCATATTTACTCCGTGCACTGCTAATGCCATGCGGATAGCCATTGTCGATGAAAGTGCAAGCCGTGCGGCGGTGATCCGCGAAGGGCTTGCGACCATAGAGGATGGTGAAATCTTCGTGGTGACTGAGCGGCGCGGGTTAGTGGCCCGGATTGGTGAAATCGCTCCCGACATCGTCCTTATGGACTTAGGCAACCCCTCACGCGACGTGCTGGAAGAATATTTTGCCGTGAGCCGGGTACTGGGCCGCCCCATCGCCATGTTTGTCGATGAAAGCGACGACGAATCGATTGCAGCCTCGGTCGATGCAGGGGTCTCTTCCTATGTCATCGATGGGCTTGCCCCGCATCGCATCCGGCCGATACTCGATCTTGCGGTGAGACGTTTCAACGCCTTCGCACGGCTTCAGGCGGATCTTGCCGAGGCAAACAGCAAGCTGGCCGAGCGTGAACTGGTGGATAAAGCCAAACGTATCCTTATGGTCAGCCGTTCCCTCACCGAGCCGCAGGCCTATTCGGAACTGCGCAAGGCCGCAATGAACCAGGGCAGGCGCATTGCGGACATTGCCGAGGCGGTTGTCACTGCGCATCAGCTAATGGGAGGGAAATGATGGCGGCAACCTTGGCCCCTGGAGAACTGACTATCGGTTTTCTGCCGCTGGTCGATGCGTGCCTACCGATCCTGGCCCTGGAACATGGCTTTGCAGAAGCCGAGGGCCTTTCACTGCGATTGGTGCGTGACATGAGCTGGGCAACGGTTCTTGATCGGTTGCTTTACGGCCACAGCAACGCTGCCCATCTTGTCGCACCGCTGGCGATTGCAACGGCGCTGGGGCGAGGTCGCCCGGCACAGCCACTTTCTGTACCATTTGTTCTGGGCCTCAATGGCAATGCGGTGACGATGCGGCCAGACCTTGCAAGGGCTGTCAATCCGTCAGGCGGGCTTGGCAACCCCGTCGCAGTGGGCGCAGCGCTGAAGGCGTATATCGCCACGACAGGACAGCCGCTCCGGCTCGGGGTCGTCCATCGATATTCCAGCCATAATTACATGGTGCGCTACTGGCTTGCGGCCTGCGGCATACGCCCTGATTGCGATGTAGAGATTACCACGGTCGCCCCCCCATTCTGCGCCGATGCGCTGGAATTCGGCGAAGTGGATGCAATCTGCGTCGGTGAGCCGTGGAACAGTGTGGCGGTGGAACGCGGCGCTGGCGAAATTGTCCTAGCGACCGCGCAGATATGGCGGCGCGGGGTCGAAAAGGTGCTGGCCTTTCGCGAACCTGTGATGGAGGAACGGCGCAGCGAAACAGAAGCGCTGATCCGCGCCTTGCGCAAGGCGGGTGAACATTTCGTCGATCCCGCGAATCTGGATGCCAATGCGGCAATTCTAGCGCAGAGCGAATATCTTGACGGCAATGCCTGGCTGATCCGTCGCGCCATATCCGACCGACTATTGCTGTCGCAGGGTGGCGAGGTGTTGCACTATCCCGATTTCATGTTCCAGCATCGCGAGGCGGCAAACTTCCCCTGGGTTAGCCAGGCGGAGTGGCTGTACAGCCAGATGGTGCGCTGGGATGGCATGGAGTTTGATGCTGCCGATGCCCGCAAGGCGGCGCGGGTGTTTCGCCCGGATGTCTACCGCAGCGCACTATTGGGGACGAAAGATCCGCTACCCGGTGCCAGTTCGAAGGTCGAGGGAAGCCTGTTGAAGCCCACTTCGGTGAGCACGCAACAGGGTATCATCACTCTGGAAAACAATAGTTTTTTTGATAAAATCCCGTTCGACCCGATGCTGCTGGAAGCCTATATCGCTGGGCAGCAATACGAATAATATTTTGCTGCGATGCAAAAATCGCTTGCCGAACACGGTGCGAATCACTTAGCTTCGCGTTCGTAGCAGGGTGGTGCCTCCCAAGGATGGGGGGACAGACCACCGCCTGGTATATTATTTCCATTGCGTGGCAAAGTCGCCGCCCAGACCTTCCCTCTCGGGATGCGTTCGGGCGGCTTTTTCGTGTTTGCCGCGCCGCATTCAAGGGGTGGGTTACATGGGCGGACGAAAAGCATTCAATCGGCACGCGATTGTTGCAGCGTTGATGGCCAGCATTGCCGTCGCCGGTTGCGGGAAGGGCGGTGATGTGCCGGAGAAACCCGCCGTTTCCGCAGGTGATTTGGAAAAGCCAGCCCTCAAGCTTGGCTTCATCAAGCTGACGGACATGGCACCGCTTGCCATTGCGCAGGAAAAGGGCTTCTTCCGCGACGAAGGGTTGAGCGTGACGCTCGAGCCGCAGGCAAACTGGAAAGTGCTGCTGGATGGCGTCGTTGGTGGGCAGCTTGATGGCGCGCACATGCTGGCGGGTCAGCCCATTGCCGCAGCGGCTGGCATTGGTGCCAAGGCGAAGCTGATTGCTCCGATCAGCCTCGATCTCAACGGCAATGCCATCACGGTGTCGAACAAGGTATGGGGCCAGATTGCACCCGGCTTGCCAAAGGGACCGGATGGCAAGGTCAAGCACCCGATTTCGGCAGCAGCGCTCAAGGGAAAGAACCTGAAATTCGGCATGGTCTTTCCCTTCAGCCCGCACAATTACGAATTGCGCTACTGGCTGGCAGCGGGCGGGATTGAGCCGGGCTATTATCTGCCGGGCGACACGGCTGGTACGACCTCGGCGCAAATACAGATTTCGGTGACACCGCCACCGCAGATGCCCTCCACGCTCGAGGCTGGAACGATCGACGGCTATTCCGTCGGCGAACCATGGAACCAGGCGGCCGTGAAGAAGAAGATCGGTGTCCCGATCATTACCGATGACGAGATTTTCAGGGGCAATCCCGAAAAGGTCTTTGGTCTGACCGAGGAATTTGCTGCCAAGAATCCCAAGACGGTCAAGGCTTTGCTGCGCGCGATCATCAAGGCGCAGCAATGGCTGGATGCAGAGGGCGGCAAAAACCGTGCCGAGGCAGTCAAGATTCTGGCGATGCCGCAATATGTGGGCGCTGATGTGGATGTCATCGGCGCAAGCATGACCGGCAAGTTCACTTTCGCGCCCGGCGACACGCGCCCTGCCCCCGATTTCAACGTGTTCTTCAACCAGTTTGCGGGCTATCCATTCTATTCCGATGCGGTCTGGACGCTGACCCAGATGCGCCGTTGGGGCCAGATTCCCACCGACAAGCCGGACCAGTGGTATTTCGACACGGCCAAGGCCGTCTATCGTCCCGATCTGTACCTGGCTGCGGCGAATGAGCTGGCCGAAAAGGGGGTGATCCCCAAGGCGGCCATTCCGGTGACGGACGGCTACAAGGCGGAACAGTCAGGCTTTATCGATGGCCTGACCTTCAATGGAAAACAGCCGAATGCCTATCTCGCCAAGTTCACCATCGGCCTCAAGGCCGGACAGAAGGTCACGCCGGCAGGCGTCAAATGAGCCGGGAGCAGCCAGCATGAACGCGATCGCATTGCGCAAGGACGAATTTGTCGGCACCCAGGCCGAAGGATCGGA
Source organism: Blastomonas sp. CCH9-A1 (assembly GCF_001557175.1). Lineage (NCBI taxonomy): Bacteria > Pseudomonadati > Pseudomonadota > Alphaproteobacteria > Sphingomonadales > Blastomonadaceae > Blastomonas > Blastomonas sp. CCH9-A1. The sequence continues at coordinate 128,292 of NZ_LSHM01000005.1, read as the reverse complement.
GGACAAGCTGCCCAATGCCTCCGAAACAACAGTGGAGGACGCAGCGGCCCCAGCCACGAGGCCTGAGAGGGCGTTACCGTTCGGGATCAAGCTGCCATCGGGCCGCGATGCCTTTGACGCGCTCTGGCCGCCGCTGGCCGGGATCGGTGGTTTCCTCATGTTCTGGGCGTTGCTGGCACCGCTGGTGCAGACTTCGCTTGGCACCTTGCCCGGACCTGGCGATGTCTGGGCGGCCTTTCTGGGTCTGCTCGATGAGGCGGCTGCATCGCGTGCGGCAGCACAGGAGGCGGCCGCTGCAGGCTATGCCTATACCGGTCCGCCTACCTTTATCGACCAGATATTCACCAGCCTCGAGACCGTGGCCGCAGGGTTTACGCTGGCCACGCTGTTTGCAGTGCCCCTGGGCCTGGTCGCGGGCATGTCCAAACGGGTCAACGCCGCCATCAACCCCCTGGTGCAGGTGATGCGTCCGGTCAGCCCGCTTGCCTGGCTGCCCATTGTCACGATGGTGGTCTCCGCCTCGGTGACCAGCGATGATCCGACACTGGCCAAGAGCTTCATCATCTCGGCTGTTGTCGTCATGCTGTGCTCACTCTGGCCGACACTTATCAATACGGCCATCGGCACCGCCAGCATCGACAAGGATTTGATCGCCGTTGGCCGGGTACTGCGCCTGGGCTGGTTTGCCAAGCTGCGGCGTCTCGTGCTGCCTTCTGCCCTGCCCTATATCTTCACGGGCATGCGGCTGTCGCTGGGCACCGGCTGGATGGTCCTTATCGCAGCCGAAATGCTCGCCCAGAATCCGGGGCTCGGCAAGTTCGTCTGGGACGAATTCCAGAACGGCTCTGAAAAGTCACTGGCGCGGATCATGGTCGCCGTGGTGGTGATCGGGCTGATCGGCTTTGCGCTCGACCGTATGATGATGGCGCTCCAGGCCATTGTCAGCCGCAACCGCGCCGTCTGAGGAGTGAAGCAGATGGCCACGATCCTTTCCCTGAAGGATGTTCGCAAGAGCTATACCGGCAAGAATGGCGGCGTGAGCGAGGTGCTCGGCGGCATCGACCTTGACGTCGAGGAAGGCGAATTCATCGCGATCCTTGGGTTTTCCGGTGCAGGAAAAACCACGCTGATCTCGGCGATTGCAGGGCTGGTTGAGCCGGACGCTGGCGAGATTTCGCTGCGTGGCAAGGCGATAGACGGACCTGACAAGGATCGCGGCCTGGTGTTCCAGTCCTATTCGCTGTTCCCCTGGCTGACGGTGGAGCAGAATGTGGCTTTGGCTGTGGATGCAGTCCACAAGGACCGGAGCAAGGACGAGCGCGCGGCGCTGGTCCGACAGAAGGTCGAACTGGTCGGGCTGACGCATGCGATGCAGCGCAAGCCCGCTCAGCTTTCCGGCGGGATGCGGCAACGTGTTTCGGTGGCACGCGCCCTGGCTATGGAACCGGAAATCCTGCTGCTGGACGAGCCGCTTTCAGCTTTGGATGCGCTCACCCGGGCCAAGCTGCAGGATGAGATTGACCGCATCCGCGAGGAAGAGAAGCGGACCATCATCCTGGTCACCAACGATGTCGACGAAGCGCTGCTTCTTGCAGATCGCGTCGCCGTGCTGACGCCGAGCCCTGCTGCCAGGATCGGCCGGATATTCCCGGTGACGCTGCCGCGCCCCCGCGATCGCGAGGCCGTGAACGACAGCGCGGAATATCAGCAGATGCGGGCTGAGATCGTGCGCTATCTTGGCGATCTTGCAGGCGTCAAGGCCGCGCTGGGAAGCGATTTCGGGCAATTGCCCAATGTCACGCCGCTCGATCTTGCACCGCCGCCCAAGGCTTATCAGGACGCGGCAAAAAAGGGTTCGACCCGGCGCTACATGGAGTTCTGGAAACTCCATAAGGTGTACCCCACGCCCAACGGGCCGCTGACGGTGGTCGAGGATTTCAACCTGTTGATGGACAAGGGCGAGTTCATCTCGCTTATCGGTCACTCGGGTTGCGGCAAATCGACCGTGCTGACCATGGCAGCGGGGCTGAACGCGATCAGCAAGGGCGGCATCATCCTCGACAATCGCGAGATCGATTTTGCCGGGCCGGACAAGGCGGTGGTCTTCCAGGCCCCCAGCCTGATGCCATGGCTGACCGCGCGGCAGAATGTCGCTTTGGGGGTTGAGCGGGTCTATCCGCACGCAACCCGTTCCGAGCGTCGCGAGATTATCGACTATTATCTTGATCGCGTTGGCCTGGCCGATGCCAGGGACAAGATGGCAGCGGAAATGTCCAACGGAATGCGGCAGCGTGTCGGCATTGCCCGCGCCTTTGCCCTTTCCCCGCGGCTGCTGCTGCTCGACGAGCCGTTCGGCATGCTGGACAGCCTGACGCGCTGGGATCTGCAGGACGTGCTGGTCGAGGTCTGGAACCGCACCAAGGTGACGGCCATCATGGTGACGCATGACGTGGACGAGGCGATCCTGCTGGCCGATCGGGTGGTGATGATGACCAACGGCCCGAATGCGACCATCGGCAAGGTGCTGAAGGTGGATCTGCCGCGCCCGCGAGACCGCAAGGAATTGCTCAAGCACCCGGATTTCTATGCTTACCGGCAGGAAGTGCTGCGCTTTCTGGCTGAATATGATCACGGGCCAAAGGCCCGTGCCGCCTGAGCAGGCGAGCCGATAGAGAGGATGCCTGATCGGCCCTTATGAGGGGGATCAGGAGGGAAATATGAAAAGGACTGTGATAACGGCGGCGCTGCTCGCGTCGTCGATCGGCTTCGCGCACCCTGCGTTTGCGGCCGGAACACCTGCTTTTGGCGACCCGGTGCCGGTAGGGGAAGGGCTGACGCTCGATCCCATTATCGATGCGCGGCTCCGCTATGAAGGCGTTGACCAGCCGACAGTGGATGCCGATGCGCTGACCTTGCGAATGCGCACGGGGCTGGAGCTTCACCATGCACCTTCGCACCTATCCTTTCTGATCGAGGCGGAAGGCACGCTGGCGCTGGTCAACGATTTCAACGCCTTTCCCTTTCCCCTGCCCTTGAGTTCGCAGCGCAGACCGCAATTTGCCGTGGTCGCCGATGGCGAGAGCATCGATCTCAACCGTGCGCAGATCATGTACAAAGTGAAGAATTTTGCGCTGACGCTGGGGCGGCAGCGGATCAACCTTGATGACCAGCGCTTTGTCGGTTCGGTCGCCTGGCGGCAGAACGAACAGACCTTCGATGCCGTGCGGGCAGAAGCGACGATCGGGCCAGTCAGCCTGGATGCAACCTATGCGATCCAGCAGGATACGATTTTCGGGTCCGAAGCCGGGCCGCGCCGGGCGCTGGACGGTGACTTTGTGTTCCTTCAGGCCAGCACGAAACTGGGCCCGATGACGGCCAAGGCCTTTTCGTACATCATCGATTATGATGAAGCCCTGGCCTTCGCCAATTCCTCGCAGACTTATGGCGGGCGCATTTCGGGTAGCGTGCCGCTTTCCCAGGCGGTCAAGCTCAACCTGCTGGCAAGCTATGCCCGGCAGCAGGACATCGGTCGCAATCCGGTCGCCTATGAAGCGGATTTCGTGCTGGGCGAGCTGGGGCTGAGCTATCAGGGTTTCACACTGACTGGCGGCTATGAAAAGCTGGGCGCGGACAGAAGGGCAAACAAGGCCTTTCAGACGCCGCTGGCAACCTTGCACAAGTTCAACGGTTGGGCCGACCTGTTTCTGACAACACCGGGCAATGGCCTTGAGGACAGATATGTCACCGTTGCCAAGCAGTTTCCCAAGGTCAAGCTGGTCCAGGGGCTGAATGCCATGGTCACCTACCATGATTTCCGCAGCGATGTCGGCAATGTACGGTTCGGCACTGAATGGGATGCCAGCGTCGGATTCAAGACGAAAAAGGTCGGCTGGCTGGTGAAATACGCCAATTACGACGCCAACAGATTTGGCGTCGATCGCCAGATATTGTGGTTGCAGGCAGAGATCGTGTTCTGATCGTCTGTTCCTCCATCCCGGTCCTTGCCAAAGGAGTGCGTCACCCCTGTTCGGATGGAGGGTGCAATGGGCCAGGCCGAATTTGCCGCAAGGTGGTTCTGGCAGGGACCGGGATGACTGTGCTGCACTGCAAAATAAACACTTGCAGTGCAGCGCGGGAATCGGTTAGCCTTGCAGCCAGTGGTGATAGCGCCGCCCAATGAAGGGCGAAACCGCGTGAGACCTTAGATTACAACATCGCGTGGCAATGTCGCCGCCCAGACCTTCCCTACCGGGATGCGTTCGGGCGGCTTTTTCGTGTTCGCGCGCCAGACCGAGGAAGACCTGAGTGAACGCGCCTTCAATCCGGATGGAAAAGGACCGCACAGCGACCGCAAAAGAGCGGCTGGTGGTGATCGGCAACGGCATGGCCGGCTGCCGCGCGGTCGAGGAAATGCTGGCCCGGGACCCTGCGCGCTTTGACGTGACGATCTTCGGCGCGGAACCGCGTGTCAATTACAACCGCATCATGCTGTCGCCGGTGCTGGCGGGCGAGAAGGTGTTCGAGGACATCATCATCAATGGCGAAGACTGGTATGCCGAAAATGCGATCACGCTGGTGGCGGGCGATCCGGTTGTGGCGATCGACCGCGCCAGCCAGACCGTGGTCTCGCAATCAGGCCGGATCGAGCCTTATGATCGCCTGCTGATAGCCACCGGTTCTGATCCGTTCATCCTGCCAGTTCCAGGCCACAACCTGCCCGGCGTGGTGACCTTCCGTGACCTGGACGATGTCGACAAGATGCTGGCAGCAGCCGACCGGGGCGGGGCCGCCGTGGTGATCGGTGGCGGCCTTCTGGGGCTGGAGGCCGCACACGGCCTTTCGCTGCGCGGCATGAAGGTCACTGTCGTTCACCTGATGCCGACACTGATGGAGCGGCAGCTGGATGAGGCGGCGGGCTATTTGCTGAAGACCGAGCTGGAACGGCGCGGCCAGACGATCGTCACCGGCGGCGATACTGCGGAAATCCTTAGCCATGATGGCCATGTTGCGGGTGTGAGGCTTAAGGATGGGCGCGAATTTGCGGCCGACATCGTCGTGATGGCAGTAGGCATCCGCCCGGCCAGCACCCTCGCCAGGGCAGCGGGGCTAGAGGTGGATCGCGGCATAATCGTCGATGACCATATGGTCACCAGCGACCCTGCGATCATGGCCGTGGGCGAATGCGTGCAGCATCGCGGAGCCTGTTACGGCCTTGTCGCCCCGCTTTGGGAAATGTGCCGCGCGCTTGCCGATGCGGCCTGTGAGACGCCTTCGGGCTATGAGGGATCGGTGACCTCGACCAAGCTCAAGGTTTCGGGCATCGACCTGTTTTCTGCCGGAGACTTTTCGGGCGGCGACGGTGCAGAGGACATCGTGATGCGCGACGCTGCGCGCGGGGTGTACAAGCGCGTGGTCGTCAAGGACAACCGGCTGGTCGGTGCGGTCCTCTATGGCGATACGGCAGACGGAAACTGGTATTTCGATCTGCTGAAAAAGGGCGAGGATATTTCCGTCATCCGCGAGGCGCTGATTTTCGGTCAGGCCTTTGCCAGCGGAGGTGCCCTGCTGGACCCTAATGCCGCCGTTGCAGCGCTTTCCGACGATGCGGAAATTTGCGGCTGCAACGGCGTTTCGAAAGCCCGGGTGATAGAGACCATCGCTTCGGGGGCATGCAGCCTTGATGCCGTGCGCAGCGGTTGCAAGGCATCGGCCAGTTGCGGAAGCTGCACTGGCCTCGTGGAAAGCCTGTTGACGCTGACTTTGGGTGGCGAGGTTCAGTCAGGCCCCAAGACGTTGTGCAAATGCACCAGCTTCAGCCATGATGACGTGCGCCGCCTGATCCTTGAAAGGAACTTGCGCGCCATCCCCAATGTCATGCAGGAATTGCATTGGAGCACGCCTGACGGCTGCTCGTCGTGCCGCCCCGCGCTCAACTATTATCTGCTCTGCGCATGGCCGGGCGAATATGAGGACGACCAGAAGAGCCGCTTCGTCAATGAACGGCTGCACGCCAACATTCAGAAGGACGGTACCTATTCTGTCGTTCCGCGCATGTGGGGTGGCCTCACCAACCCGCGCGAGCTGCGTGCCATTGCCGATGTGGTCGAAAAGTACAACGCCCCGATGGTCAAGGTCACGGGCGGCCAGAGGCTCGACATTTTTGGAATCAAGAAAGAGGATCTGCCTGCCGTATGGGCTGACCTGAATGCCGCAGGAATGGTTTCCGGCCACGCCTATGGCAAATCGTTGCGCACGGTAAAGACCTGTGTCGGCAGCGAATGGTGCCGCTTTGGCACCCAGGATTCGACCGGACTTGGCGTCAAGATCGAGCGCATGACCTGGGGCTCGTGGATGCCGCACAAGTTCAAGATTGCAGTCTCCGGCTGCCCCAGAAATTGCGCCGAAGCCACGATCAAGGATTTCGGAATCGTCTGCGTCGATAGTGGCTATGAGCTGCATGTTGGCGGCAATGGTGGAATCAAGGTGCGCGCTACCGATTTGCTGTGCAAGGTGGCGACCGAGCAGGAGGCGATGGACGTCTGCGCCGCCTTTATCCAGCTCTACCGCGAACAGGCGCACTATCTGGAGCGCACCGCCCCCTGGATCGAGCGGGTGGGGCTGGACCATGTGAAGGCAGGCCTGTTCGATGACCCAGGCAGCGTCCAGCTTCTCGCCGCCCGGTTCCGCCATTCGCAGACCTTCTGCCAGGACGATCCATGGGCCGAACGTGCGGCTGGAAAATATGCAGAACTGCACCAGCACCTTGCCGAAGTGCGACCGCTAACCTTCGAGCCGCAAGCGATGGAGACCGTGCGATGATCGGAGAATGGCTTGATATTGGCCCGGTGGAGCAAATTGCCCCCGGCACAGCCCGCACCCTGCCGGTACGCGGTGCCGATGAAATCGCGGTTTTCCGGACGCAGAGCAACGAGTTCTACGCGCTGGTGAACAAGTGTCCGCACAAGCAGGGGCCGCTGTCGCAGGGCATCATCCATGGCAATGTCGTCACCTGCCCGCTGCACAGCTGGAACATATCGTTGCAAACTGGCGAGGCTCTGGGCGAGGACAAGGGATGCGTACCGACCATCCCGATGCGGGTTGATGCAGGGCGCATGTATCTGCTGCGCGCTGCCGTGGTTGGGCAGCAGGCGGCTTGAGCCAGGTTCGCACCACCTGCGCCTATTGTGGCGTCGGCTGCGGCATCAGCGCCGAGATTGTCGGCGAGCGCTCGGTCACCATCAAGGGTGACAAAGACCATCCTGCCAATTTCGGCAAGCTGTGTTCCAAGGGCACGCACCTGGGCGAAACGGTCGGGCTGGACGGGCGCTTGCTGGAGCCCATGATCGGCAACCGGCACGCGAGCTGGGATGAGGCGCTCGATCTGGTTGCCGGCAAGATGCGTCAGTGCATTGCAGAACATGGACCGGACAGCGTGGCCTTCTATGTCTCGGGTCAGTTGCTGACCGAGGATTATTATGTCGCCAACAAGCTGATGAAGGGCTTTGTCGGCAGCGGCAATATCGACACCAACAGCCGCCTGTGCATGGCGAGCGCGGTTGCCGCTCATAACCGCGCTTTTGGCGAGGATGTCGTCCCGGTCACCTATGACGATCTGGACGCGGCGGACCTCATCTTGCTGGTGGGATCGAATACCGCCTGGTGCCATCCGGTGATCTGGCAGCGCATCGAGGCGGCACGCGACAGGCGCGGCACGAAAATCGTGGTCATCGACCCGCGCCGGACCGAAACAGCCGAACAGGCCGACCTGCATGTGCCCGTCCTTCCTGACGGCGATGTGGCGCTTTTCAATGCGCTAGGCGTGGAAATGGCACTGCGCGGGCTGGCAGAATACGAACTGACCGACGGCGATCCTGGCATCGACGCGGATATCTTCAGCCAGCTTGCCGATCTTGTCGCATCGCACCCTAAGATGGTCACCGTGTTTTCGATGGGGGCCAACCAGTCGGTCGCGGGGACCGACAAGGGCAATGCGATCATCAATCTGCACCTTGCGACCGGTCGCATCAATGCGCCTGGCACGGGGCCATTTTCCATGACCGGACAGCCCAATGCCATGGGCGGGCGCGAAGTCGGCGGGCTGGCCAATATGCTGGCCTGCCATCTGGGCTTCTCCGACGCAGAACGCGCCGATGTCGCCGCCTTCTGGCAAACGCCGCGCCTGTGTGAAAGGCCTGGCCTGAAGGCAGTGGACCTGTTCCGTGCGGTGCATGATGGCCGGGTAAAATTCCTCTGGGTCATGGCGACCAATCCGGCTGTGTCGATGCCCGATACAGGCTTTGTCCGCGAGGCGCTGGCACGATGCCAAACCCTGGTCGTCTCGGATGTGCTTGCACACACCGATACTGCCGGCTTCGCCCATGTTCGCCTGCCCGCGCTGGCGTGGGGCGAAAAGGACGGGACGGTAACCAATTCAGAACGCCGCATCAGCCGCCAGCGGGCGCTTTTTGATCCGCCGGGAGAGGCACGGGCGGACTGGGCGATCATCGCCGATGTCGCGAAGCGGATGGGCTTTGCCGGATTTGGCTGGACCAGTGCGGCAGGGGTCTTCCGGGAATATGCGGCCATGACAGCGCTCTCGGTCAAGCATGGCAAGGTGCTCGACCTCACGGGCAAGGCCGATATTTCCGATGCCGAATATGCGGCGATGGAACCGTTCCTCTGGGGCGGGCGCCATCCCATGGCGGGCCGCATGATGCAGCAGGTGGCGCTAGAAGCGCGCCATCGACCCAGCGATCCCGACTTCCCGCTAAGGCTCAACACCGGGCGCTATCGCGACCAATGGCATACGATGACGCGCACCGGCCTTTCGCCCACCTTGTCGCAGCATCGGCGCGAACCCTTGCTTGAGGTGCACCCCGGCGATGCCGCAGACGCCGGACTGACAGAGGGCGCCCTGGCCAGGGTGGTGACAGCATCAGGTGCATCTCTCTTCCGGGTCCATGTGAGCGAGGCGCAAAGCCGGGGTCAGGCCTTCGCGCCGATGCACTGGAGCGACGCCATGGCAAGTGGCGGACGGAGCAACCTGCTGCCGGATCAGTCTGTCGATCCCGTATCCGGCCAGCCGGGGTTCAAGAACAATGCATGCCGGGTCGAACCGGTTGAAAGCGATTGGCGCGGCTTTCTGCTGCGCAGCGATGCTATTGCTCCGCAGGGCCTTGTGTGGTGGAGCCGTTCGGCTGTCGCCTCGGGCTGGCTTTACGAGCTTGCGGGCCAGGGTGCGGTGGACGCAGAGACGCTGCTGCCGCCAGGCGAACCGGTGGAAGCTGTTGACACGGCGCGCGGTATGCGGCGGCTGGCGGTGCTTGATGCGGACGGGATGCTCAAGGCGGCGCTGTTCGTGACCCGGATGGGCCAATTGCCCGCGCGCGAGTGGATTTCCGGCCAACTAGGCGCGCGCGGTGCAGCGTTACCTGAACTGCTTGCCGCCCGGCCAAGCATGCCCGCGCCTGATCGCGGCCCTGTGGTCTGCGTCTGCCATGGTATCGGCGAAAATCAGATCGCAGCCTTGGTTGCGCAAGGCGCAGACAGCGTGACCGAAATTGGCCAGGCCAGCGGTGCTGGTACGAACTGCGGATCATGCCGCCCCGTTCTGGCCAGAATGCTGCGCGACTGGACCGACACATGCAGGGAGGCTGCAGAATGAACGACTTTCCTTCAGCAATGGTGTGGCTGGTCGGTGCTGGCCCGGGCGATCCCGAGTTGCTCACCCGCAAGGCAGAACGGTTGATCGGCATGGCAACGATCGTGTTTCACGATGCGCTGGTCGGGCCGGGCGTGCTCGAACTTGCCTCTTCGGGCGCGCGGCTGGTGCATGTCGGCAAACGATCGGGCAGGCATTCCAGGGACCAGCGGACCATCGATCGGATGATCGTCGAAGCCGCGATGGCTGGCGAACGGGTGGTGCGCCTCAAGGGCGGTGATCCTGCGATCTTCGGCCGCGCGACCGAGGAATTGAGCGCTTGCCGGGCGGCAGGTGTGCCGGTGCGCATCTGCCCCGGCGTAACTGCGGCCAGCGCCGCAGCGGCCAACCTCGGGGCATCGCTGACACTGCGCGGCCTGGCACGCAAGCTGACCTTCGTGACCGCGCACGTCCGTGCTGGGCAGAAACTGGACCTGGATTGGGCAAAGCTGGCCGATCCCGAGGCGACGCTTGCAGTGTACATGGGCAAGGCGGCGGCGAGCGAAGTGTCAGGCCAGTTGATCGCAGCCGGACTGGCGGGCGATACCCCTGTTGCGCTGGTCGAATCCGCCAGCCTGCCAGAAGAGCGCCAGCTCCATACCCGGCTGGATCTACTGCCATTGGTTGCGCGCGCTGCGTTGGGCGATGGCCCCGCGCTACTGCTCATTGGCACTGCAATCAGGGCAGATCTTGCGGAAAACAAACTCGCTTCAAGCAGCCGCCGTACGTCCGGCCTGGCCTGCAATTTTGGCATCATAAAGGGCATCAACCGGTCACTATCCGCGAGCAGTCCGCCGTTGTAACGCTCTATGTATTCTTAGCGGCGTTCATACCAAGCCGGAAGCTGAATTAGGCGACTTGATTGGATTCCTTGAATTGCTTCCTCTGGTACAATTGTCCAGGCGGATCTGGCCACTGTCGCGCAGCTTGCAATCCATCTCAAGAATGAACGGCGCGCGATCGCGCAGGCAAGACGCGACTGTCGGCTTTTGGCATAAGAAGACAATGATGCCAGATCATGGCAATGACCGAATCTGGTCGGGAGCCGACCCTGGCGAACTTCGGTCGCAAAAGAGGGCTTGGCGCGGTTCGTCTCGCGGCAGCTGACCCCATGATACAATCGCAGACTCTGCTGCTCAGCAGCCCATCGTCCGATCGCGCAGAGCTGTGCAGAGAAGTCTGCCATAACAATCTGGAAAACGACGAGGAACTCGTTGAGTACGTCTATTGCAGTGTTCCCATGCGGAATGTCAGCCAGACTGTTTTGGCCTCGGCGAAGGCGCCGGCTTCGGCCGGATGTAAACCTTCAAATTTTCGCGCCTGATCTCGAAAGCGTCCGACTTCTCAATAAGCGTCAGCAGCTTGGGGCATCCATAGGTGCGAGGATCGAAGTCAGGCATCAGGGCGGCAAGCCGCGTGCCGACCGCCCCAAGAAAGTACCAGCCGTCAACATCATCAAGTTGGCTAAGGGCGGTCCGAATGTGCGGTATCGCCGCGGTAGGAAGCCTTTTGGATGATCCGCCCGGAGCCCCGTTTACTCCGGTGTCTATTCCGGAAATCACCATCCCGTCGCTTGGGGGCAGCAGATTCTCGGTGTAGATGAACCGCTTGCATGCCCGGCGGAAGCTTTCAGGGGTCTTCTGTTCACCGAAGCCGTAGACGTCGAGGCCCTGCTCCCGGATGCGAGCGGCAAGCCGCGTGAAGTCGCTGTCGGACGAGACCAGGCAGAACCCGTCAAATCTGCCGCTGTGGAGCAGGTCCATCGCATCAATGACCAGCGCGATATCCGAAGCGTTCTTCCCGCCCGTGTTGGCGAAATTCTGGTGGGGGATGATCGCGTAGGTGGCCAGCACCTCAGACCATCCCTTTAGCCGCGTGCCCGAGAAATCGCCATAAATGCGCCGGGCGCTTGCCTCGCCGATCGCGGCGATGCATTGTCCGCATCAATCAGGATTGCAAGGCGTTGGGAGCGCTCGAGTTCGTTGGCCATTTCACTTCTTAGCCTATTTTTCCTAACGCCTTGTTTCGAACAAAACCGAAACGCTCAGCGCCTCGCAGTAAGGGCGAATGTTGGGTCGCATGATGGCATGGCCGACGGCACATTGGATGGCCGCAATTCACTACCCGCACCCGGTACCCAACATCAAGCAACCGCAGATTGCCCATAGCCCGATGTGTCGATCAGGAATGATCTGACCCCGCGAAAACGGCTGTTATCATTCATGGTATGACGTGGATAATATTCTATGCGCCTTCCGAAGCTATCGGCTTAACCGTCACGATGAGAAAATCTCCGAGCAATCAATAAGCCCGTTATTCACATCACGCGGCTGACCATGAAGCCTTCGTCGTAAAATAGCTATTTACCCTCCTCTAGCGTCTCGATTTGGGACGCAACGCGCTTTTATTATAAAATCACCTTTTTGAATTCGATAACCAATCCTAAAATCCTTTCATTAACCTGAAAGGAGTTTCGAATGCCAATATCTTCGTTAACAATTAACCTTTTAATCCGCTTATGGCGATTATTAAAATCAATGACATCGCGCCATTGCGATCTTACCCCTCGCCTCCACCTTGCGCGCGTCACTGCACACCATAAATCAGATCAACGGAATTTATATGCCTACAAGCTCCGACGGAAGCCTATTTCGGAGTTCGTATCAAAAATTCGCACATTTGGTTACTCATTATCCCTAAGATTGCTGAACGTAGTTAGCAATTGCATTCGTCAAGCGTGGATGCACAGCCGCCCACCTGTCGTCACCATTGTGATGAATCTCCCCGGGGCACTGAATAGACAGCAGAGCAAGTGGCTAGCCGACGCAAGGTCGGCACCGGATGTGATCTCTGTGCATGCAGTTGTCACCGAAACTCGCAGCACGGCTGTATTCGTCACGATGCTGGCTGGAGCAGGCATCCGCCCGTTTCCCGCCCAGACCGCCGCGGCAACACCTCAGCAAAACTTGTGCCAATATTATACGCGGCCAGAAATCGCTGAGACGCTGTTTCGGCTCCTCAAAAACCAGGTCGACCTGAGCAACCATCTGATTGTCGAACCGACGGCTGGTGCCGCTGCCTTCCTGCGGTTGTTCCCGGCCGGCAGCATTGGCTTTGACATCGACCCACGCGACAAGCGCATTTGGTGGGCCGATTTCTTTGGTCTCGAAATTTACAGCGACCGGCCTTTAGCATTCGTGGGAAATCCACCTTTTTCGGGAAGCGGGAAGCATTCATGCGTGGAATTTTTCAACCATGCAGCGGAAATGGCCGACATCGTTGCTATGATTTTGCCGCGGTCGGCGCGTAAGGCGTCCGTGCAGAACCGGTTTAACCGCCACTTCCACCTGCTTCATGAGGCAGATGTACCGAAGGATGCGTACATATACGGATCGGTTTCGTTTGATGCACCAACGGTCTTCCAAATCTGGCGCCGCTGCGACCAGCTTCGGCCACTTCGCCCTACGGCGACGACGCATCGCGACTTTGACTTCACGACAAAAGATCAGGCAGACTTTGCTGTCCAGCGGGTCGGCTCAAAGGCAGGGGAGGTCCACACGGATTTTCAGCAAAAGCGCTCAACCCATTATTTCATTCGGGCGCATGTACCAGGCGTTGAAGAGCACATGCGCTCGATCAATTTCGCGGAAGCAGCCCGCGATACGGCCGCTATCAAAAGCCTCGCGAAGTCTGAGATAGTTGCGCTCTACGATCTGTCGAAAGCGGAAGATCGAATTCCGCAGGCGACTTCGAGTGCGCTCGGACATCGCTTGATGAGGTTATGCCGGCCCCTGAAACGTCGTGGCGGCGCGACCGGGCAAGAAGGTTTTTTGTGGCGCGGTACACGCCTCTTTAGGCCTAGCAAATCACCACCCTGCCTCCGCTGACCGAGCCGCCCAGCGCATTTCTGGCGCACCTAACCATGGGTGTGACATATGTGACTTGCCTTGTGACGCATAGCGTGTCAGTACAGCGTCGGGCGAGGTGATGTGGCCTTTATATTTCAATTACTTACAGGCATAATTGGCTATTTCGGCAGAGGTTCGAATCCTGCCACCCCAGCCAGCTTCTCGAAGACGTATGAGATTGCCATTGGCAAGGCACCCGATGTTGCGACCCCGGACGGGTCGATGCTGTCCCCGCCCCCGTCTCGCTGCGCAGGACATCGCTTTCGCCGCCAAGAGCATGCTCGCCCTCGCCTTTGGTCCGGCGCTTGATATGCCGCCCCCTATCGGCATGGGCCAAAGGCTCGAGGTCTGGCGGTGCTCGGCCTGATCGGCATCATACCGTATCGCGCGGCCGCCTGCGCATGCCTCGACATTCCGACCCGGTTGGATCAGTGTCGACCGCATGACCCCCATGGCGCACGCCCCAAGACCGTCCATCTCCTTCATGCCCTGGCTGGTCGCGGCGCTCGCTTCGCTTGTGGCTCCGCTGCTGGCGATGCAGGCGCTGCTAGAATCGCCATCGCCGACGCCATGGGTGCTGGTGGCAGGACCGATGCTCGCGCTGGGGCTGATGGGGGCGGGGATGATCACCTCCGCCGCAGCCGCGCGTTTCCGGATCGGCGTGCTGATGGCCTTGCTCGCGGCAATCGGCCTTGTCCTTGCAGCGCGCATGATGGGCATGCCATCGCTGGCCCATCCGGCTGCCACGGGCCTTGCCTTTATCGCCGCGAGCGTCAGTTTTGCGGCGCGGGGCAAGCTGTTCGCCCGCAGCGCAGCCGACAAGGGCTGGTGGATCGCGATGTTCGTGGTTGCCGGCGAGGCTGCGATGCTCGGCACAGCGGCGGCCATGCCGGGGGCTCTGCCGGACTGGCTACTGGTGTTGCTGCCGGCGCAATGGGCCAGCATGGCGATCCAGACTGCGCTGACAGGTGCCGGAACGATCGCAGCCGGCTCCGCGCTGATCGCGCTGGTGGGCACCGCAGCAGTGACGTTGCTGGTCGCGCGGCTGCTGCCCCGGCGCTGGCCCTATGCGCTGATGTTCTCGGCCTGGCTGGGCCTGTCCGCGCTGGTGTGGCATTACCCGCCGCCGCCGTCGCGCGCAGCCTTGAGCGACGGCGGTACTAGGCCTGCAGAGACGGGAATGCGAAAGGCTAGCGGGTTTTCCGCACCGGGCGCGGACAGGCCGCATGCAGCTGTCGCAGCGCCGACCAGACCGGCAGCGAAAGCTGCGCCGCATCGTCCACGGTCAGCGCTGTGATCTGCCACCCGTCATTTGTGGGGCCGAGCTCCAGCGCACTGCTGTTGCGGACGGCCAGCGCGGTCGGCGGGCGGAGATCGACGATGCGGCTGGCGGGCATATAGCCATAGGCATCGTCGCTGGCGCCGAGCTGGTCCGACAGCGACACCACCAGCTCGCAGCCGGATGCCGCATATTGCACGGCCGATACCTTGCGCCGCGACCAGAAGCGATAGTTGCTGGTCCCCTTGACCTGCCTGGCGCCCATGAAGAAACCAAGCTTACCCTCGCGCGCCAGCCGCGAGAGATAGGCGACCCTGCCGACCGGCGATGCCGCGGTCTTGAGCATGTCGGCCTGGTTCGCACCGATGATGTCGGACAGACGCAGCAGGAATTGCGGGTCCTCCAGCAACGCGGCCATGCCCGACAGCGCGGCGAGGAAATCGAGATCGACGAGATTGCGGCGCGCAAGCTCCTTGAGCGAGGCTTCCAGTTCCTCTGCCGATCCCGAGGCCGCCGCTAGCTGCGCCTGCGTCCTGTAGATTTCGGGATAGGCCGGATCGGCAGCGGCGGCGGCGCTCAGCGCCGGGCGCGCTTCCGCCAGGGGCAGGCCGGCCGCTTCCTTCACCCTGGCTGTCGCGATCTGTCGGAGCACAGGCTGCAGCTTGGCGAGCTCTGCTTCCGCGCTGTCGGCTGCGGGACTGCCGGGCAGAGATTCGCGCACCTGCCGCAGCACGCGCGCTGCATCGACCGGCTGGTTGAGGCGCCCGGCATAAAGCTCGGCAGCCTTGAGCGCATAATCTGGCGCGTTGCGCCCGGCCGCCCAGCCCTCCTCGTACAGCCTCGCAGCCTTGCCGATCAGCCCTTCGGCCAATGCCGCATCGGCTGCGCCGACATTCTGGTTGCCCGTTTTCAGCGAGCGGATGGTGAAGACCAGCTTCTCGACCGCCGCACGCGCGCTGGCGGGCGCCTGCGCCAATGCCTGATTGGCCTGCGTCTCCGCCGCGTCATATTGCTGCAGCCCCATATAGGCCATGGCGACATAATAGCTGGCGCGATAATCGGCCGGGTCGACACGCAGCGCGTCCTTGGCGACCGCGAGCGCCTCGATATAGCGGTCCTCGGAAAGAAGCTGTTTCGATGCCTCAATCTGGACGTCGTTCGCCCCCTGCAGCGCCAGCGCAGGCGCAGGCAAGCCGAACGCGGCAATGGCGAGAAGCACCACCGGAGCCGCGCCGGCGGCAAGTCGCTTGCGCGTCATGCTGGGTCCCTTCATCCGATCAGCTTCCCGATCCGGGCGTGTTGGCCAGTTCGCGCTCGCGCGCCTCAGCCTCGGCCTGGCGGCGTGCCTCTTCCTGCTGGCGCTCGAGCGCCGCCGCCGCCTCCTGCTGGCGCTTCAGCTCCAGCGCGGCAGCCAGTCGGGGTTCGATCTGTGCCAGGGCACGGTCGAGCTTCGCCAGTTCCTGGCTGGCCGACGTGTTGTAGCCGGGAGCAGCGCCGATGAAGAGACTGCTGGCGCGCGCGATGAACTCCGCGACGCGCGGCAGGATCTCACCGAACCCGGCGGCGTCATATTTGCCCATGCGGAAGGTATAGCCTGCACCGGCAATAGTCGGGCCGTCGCTGCCGCGTCCCATCAGGGTGGTCAGGATATTGAGATAGCCTGCAAGGCCGAATGCGGTGATCCTCGATGCGACCTCGTTGGCGGTGGACTGCACGCTCGCGGTCTGTCGCTGCGCGGTATTGTCGTTGTTGGTCAGGCCCGTCGCCATGCGCGCGCGATCGTCGGCATGGCGGTCCTCGCATTTGGCCAGCGCATCGCTCCAGGTGCGGGCATCGGCGATACAGGCCTGCAGCGCGGGAATGGTCTGGGCGGTACCGGCATCCTTGATGACCGCATCGATCTGGCGGCTGATCACGGTGCGCTGCTGGACGTAATCCTGCGCATCGAAGGCGAATTCCTGGCGGATGATGCCGCGCTCCATGCTGGTGGCCGTGCGCCACAGCCCCATGCCCTCGAACAGCTGGCTGCGGATCGCATCGATATCGGGCGACAGCTTGGCGAGCTTCGCCTTCGCATCGCGCAGCTGCTGCGCCAGCCGGTCGATGCCCTGTTGCAGTTCGCGCTCCTTCGCGGCGATCTGCTCGGGCGTAGGCTTGATGATCGACTGGCCCGAATGCGGGAACTGCTCGCCCTTCGAGATGATGTCGGACTTGGTGCGCCCGCAGCCCGAGCAGAACAGGCCCTGGCGATATTCGTCGAGGATCGCCTCCTTGTTGCGGATGGCTTCGTTGAGCTTGTCGGTCAGCTGCTTCTCTTCGGTCTGCAGCTTGCCGATCTGATCGGCCGTCGCTCCATAGGCTCGCACCAGCGACAGGATGGCGCTGGTGACGCTGTTCGCCATGTCGCGGGCATATTCGGGACCCTTCCAGTCGGGCGGTCGGTTCGAGCGGGTGGCCAGCGCTTCGGTGCCGACACGGCTGCTGCGCAGGCGGGTCGGGTCGAGCAGATCCTGCGCTGAGGCCAGGTTCGCCCCCATGGCCGGGAGCGCAACCAAGCCGACCACGACGGCACGACGATCAACGGAACTCCGGTCTTCATGGCAGCACGGGCACCGCGTGCCGTGTCGATCGTCCATCGCACACCCCTTTGCGATCTTGCGGTTATGTTGACGACCCTTTTGGCCATGGATAATGAAATCGCACCGCCATGGCAACGGGTGCACCGGGCCAAGCGATTGAATTATCTTGCCTCAGCCCCCTGGCGCTTGAGGCCATCGGTCGGAGCCTGGACGTTGAAAATAGCCCCTATCCTGTCCGCCGCCGCTTTGGCCTTCGCATCGGCTGCCTTGTCGTCGGCTCAGGCCCAATCGGGATATTATCCGGTCTTTTGCCAGGGCATCGCCGTGGGATCGGGGGGCAACAGCATGTTCCTGTCGTCCGGCTTCTACCAGGCGCTCAGCACCCCGCCAGAAGGCTATCTGATCACCGATGCGACGCTGACGGCCGACTTTGCCAAGGCGGTCAAGGCGCAGACCGGCGAGACGGTGCTGGGGCAGACCTGCTATACCCGCGCCGATCGCCAGGAGCTGGAGGCCTTCATCGCCACCACCCGCGCTTCGAACGGCGGCAACTGGAAGCTGGTCGACGTGACCTGGCTGCCGACGGGCGCCTATCCGCTGACGACAAACCTGGCCGATCTTCAACCGGGTGGCGGCCCATCGTCTCGCGCCACCCCTGCTCCTGCCGCGCCTCCGGCATCGAGCGCCGCCGCTACGGCGCGATCGGCAGAGGCGGACCGGGTGGCGATCGAACTGCGCCAGCGCGAGCAGGCCGAGCGGGCTGCGGCAGCCGCACAGGCCGAAGCCGAGCGGCGGCTGGCCATCGCCAAAGCCGATGAGGAGCTGCGCGCCGTCAACGCCCAGCAGGCGCAGATGGCCGAAGCCCAGCTGCGCAAGAATGCCGAGGAGCAGCGGATCTTCGAGGAAAAGCAGCGCGTCTACGAGGAGCGCCAGCGCGCCTTTGCCGCTGCCGAGGCGAAATACCAGGCCGAGGTCAAGGCCGCCGCCGAAGCGCGCAGGAAATGGGAGGCCGATGTCGCTGCCTGCCAGGCTGGCGACACGACACGCTGCGCCCCTGCTCCCCAGCCATGACGGCAAGCGGCTGACGCCCTTCGGAGCTGAGGCCGCATAAGCATACCGGGTGGAGATGGCAGCCAGGGGGAACCATGGCGCGCGGCAAACCGTTGCGGCCATGTAGATACAGCCCATCGGACCCCGCCATTGCCGCGTCGTGTCCCTGCAAGGAGGACCGCCATGCCTGCCCGCCCATCGTGGAAGGGCCAGATTCGTCTGGCGCTGGTTTCGATACCGGTGGAAATCTACCCCGCGACGAAAAGCGGCGCTGGCATCCGTTTCCGCCAGATCCACGAACCGAGCGGCCAGACGATCAAGTACGAAAAGACCGTGCCCGGCATCGGCCCAGTCAAACCGGCGGATATCCTCAAGGGCTTCGAATACGAGAAGGGCAGCTATGTGCTGCTCGACGAGAAGGAGATCGAGGCCGTCCGGCTCGAAAGCCGCAAGACGCTCGAGCTGACGCAGTTCGTGTCGCTGCACGACATCCCCGTGCTCTATTACGAAAAGCCCTATTTCGTGGTCCCCGCCGACGATCTCGCCGAGTCCCCGCCGACGATCTCGCCGAAGAAGCGTTCATCGTGCTGCGCGAGGCGCTCGACCAGGCCAAGAAGGTCGGTCTGGGTCAGCTGGCGATGCGCGGCCGCGAATATATCGTCGCGCTTCGCCCCTGCGGCCGCGGCATCATCATGGAAACGCTGCGCTATGCCGACGAGGTCAACAAGGCCGCGTCCTATTTCCGCGAGATCGGCGACGAGAAGCCCGATGACGAGCTGCTCGAACTGGCCACCACTCTGATCGACAAGAAGACCGCGCCGTTCGATGCAGGCGAGTTTCACGACCGCTATGTCGATGCCCTGCGTGACCTGATCGACACGAAGATGAAGAACAAGGGCAAGCGCGTTACGCCCGATGACGAACCGGCAGCGCCTGCGGGCGGCAATGTCATCGACTTGATGGCCGCGCTCAAGAAATCGGTCAACGCCAAGGCAGCGAGCGCGGGAGGCGCTAAGCCCGCCGCGAAGCGCGCTTCCGCGAAAAAGGCGCCTGCCAAATCGTCGCCCAGGCGCAAGGCAGGCTGATCATGGCGGATCGCACGCCCGATCCGCTCGTCGAATATGCCGCGAAGCGGGACTTTGCCCGCACACCCGAGCCCGACACCGCGCCGGTCCGCCGCAAGGGCAAGCAGCCGCCGATGCTGGTGGTGCAGAAGCACGATGCGACGCGGCTGCACTGGGACCTGAGGCTCGAGGCGGACGGCGTGCTCAAGAGCTGGGCGGTGACGCGCGGTCCGAGCATCGACCCCAGGGACAAGCGGCTCGCGGTCCGGACCGAGGACCATCCCTTATCCTATGCCGATTTCGAAGGCGTCATCCCGGCGCGCGCCTATGGCGGCGGCACGGTCATGCTGTGGGATACCGGGCATTGGGAACCCGTGCCCGGCAAGAGCGCGAGCGATATCGACAAGGGCCATCTGCATTTCATCGCGCACGGCCAGCGAATGCGTGGGCAGTGGATCCTCGTCCGGATGAAGCCGCGCGCCGGTGAAAAGCGCGAGAACTGGCTGCTGCGCAAGGTCGAGGATGCGGAGGCGGGCCAGGGCGACGGGCTGGTCGAACGTGCGCTGACCAGCGTCAAGACCGGGCGGACGATGGATCAGATCGCCTCTGGCGCTGAGCCGGTCTCGCCCCGGCGCAAGCGCGCGAGTGCGGCAGGTTTGCGCGCCAAAAACCCCATGCCGGCCTTTCATCCCCCGATGCTGGCGACGCTGGTGCACCAGCTGCCCGGCGGCGAGGACTGGCTGTTCGAGGTGAAATATGACGGCTATCGCTGCCTGGTCGGCTTGGGCAAGGATGGCGCAGTCGGCTGGACGCGCACCGGGCTTGACTGGAGCGACAGGTTTCGGTCGGTGCTCGATGCGATGCAGGCCGTGCCAGCCGCCTCGGCGCTGTTCGACGGCGAGATCGTGGCGCTCGACGAAGACGGCCGCCCCAGCTTCTCGGCCTTGCAGCGCGCGCTGAAATCGGGCGGGCCGCTTAGCTATTTCGCGTTCGACCTGCTCGCGCTCGATGGCGAGGACCTGACGCAGCGGCCGCTGGCCGAGCGCAAGCAGCGGCTTGCAGCGCTGCTCGAGCGCGTAGACCCGCCGATCTTCTATTCCGACTATATCGAGCGCGACGGGCGCGCCCTGTTCCAGGCGATGGTCGACAAGGGCTATGAGGGCGTGATCGCCAAGCGCGCTTCCAGTCGCTATGTCGGTGAGCGGAGCGATGCATGGCTGAAGATCAAGGTCGAGCGCCGCGAAGAGTTCGTGATCATCGGCTGGATCGCCAGCACCAAGCGCGGACGGCCCTTTGCCTCGCTGCTGCTGGGCCAGCATGAAGGCGGCCAGCTGGTCTACAAGGGTCGCGTCGGCACCGGCTTCGATACCGACACGGCAGCAGAGCTGCAGGCGCGGCTGGCCGACCTCGCGCGGACCGAGCCCGCCATCGCCGATGCCAAGGCTGTGGCCGGCAAGGCGCACTGGGTCGAACCCGTGCTGGTCGCGGAGGTGCGCTATGCCGAATATACGCATGACGGTGTGCTGCGCCATGCAAGCTTCATCGGCCTGCGCGGCGACAAGCCGGCAGCCGAGGTGACCGGGGAGATCGAGATGAACCAACCTGCAGGCTGGATCGCGCCCCAGCCGTCGATCCGCATCACCCATGCCGACCGGCCGCTGTTCGGGGCTGACGGCCCGACCAAGGGCGATCTCGCGAGATGGTACGAGGCGGCCGCCCCGCTGATGCTGCCCTTCATCGCCAATCGCCCGGTGGCGTTGCTCCGCTGCCCGCAAGGGATCAGCGAACAATGTTTCTTTCAGAAGCATGTCCAGAAAGGCTGGGGCAAGGAAATCGGCTCGCTGATGATCGAGGAGGCCGATGGCTCGACCGATCCCGTCTTTGTGCTGGGGGACAAGGCTGCGATCCTGCGCTGCGTGCAGATGGGCGCGATCGAGTTTCACGGCTGGGGATCGCGCGCGGACGATATCGAGCATCCCGACCGGCTGGTGTTCGATCTCGATCCCGATGAAGGCATGGACTTTCCAGATATCGTCATGGCGGCCCGGCAGATGCGCGATCATCTCGCCGATATGGGGCTCGTCACCTTTCCCATGGTGACCGGCGGCAAGGGCATTCACGTGATCGCCCCGCTCGACCCGGGCGCGGACTGGGCGATGATCGAGGGGTTCGCCAAGAGCTTTGCTCAGGCGCTCGAACAGGCCGAACCCCGGCGCTACACCGCGTCCATGTCCAAGGCGCGCCGCAAGGGCCGCATCTTCATCGACTGGATGCGCAACCGGCGCGGATCGACCGCGGTCCTGCCCTATAGCGTGCGTGCGCGCGACGGTGCCCCGGTCGCAGTGCCGGTCGCGTGGGACGATCTCCCGTCGCTCGCTGGGGCCAACCGCTTCACGCTGCTCGATCCCGGAGCGATCCTGGAACATGCCAGCAGCGTTGGTGACGATTGGGGCAAGGCCAGTCAGAGGCTGACGATCGGCGATTAGTCAGGTCGCTCCGGCATCTGGGTCTCGGGGCCATCGAACTGGCTGGATCGATCGCCGGAATTGCTGTCACCTCGCAAAATGTTCTCCTATGCATCACAGGATGGTGCGGGCAGTGAGCGGCTGCCTATCGCCTGGATGGACCTACCGAGGAGCGGGCCGAATGGATCACACCATGGATTATGGTGGTTATATGCCGCACGGCATGTGCCTGTTGTGGGAGCCGTGGCTGGTGCTGCTCTGGGCGGGATCGGACCTGCTCATCTTCCTGTCCTATACCGCCATCCCCATCGCGCTGCTCCGCGTGCTGCGCCAGCGCACCGAGGTGCCGCATGGCGGGTTGGTGGCGCTGTTCGCGTCTTTCATCCTGCTGTGCGGCCTCACCCATGCGCTCGGCATCGTCACGCTGTGGATTCCGATCTATCCCTGGACCGGCTGGGTGAAGCTCGCCACCGGCATCGTCTCGATGACCACGGCGGTGGTGCTGTTCCGGCTGATCCCGGACATCATCCGCCTGCCCTCGCCCGCATCGCTGGCTGCGGTCAACCAGACGCTGAGCGACGAGATCGCGGCGCACAAGGCGACGCTCGCCTCGCTCGACCGGCAGGTGCAGGAGCGGACCCGCGAACTCGAAAAGGCGACCGCCGCGCTGGCGGTGCAGGCGCGCGAGGCGGTGCATCGCAGCGGCAACCTGCTCGCGGTGGTGCATTCGCTGGCGACGCAATCGGCGCGCGGCACCGAGCGGACCAGCGACTTTCTCGACGCGTTTCTGGGCCGGGTCCGTGCGCTTGCCGATACCACCCGCGCGATCGCGCGCAGCGACAAGTCATCGGCCGAGCTCGAGCAGCTGGTCGAGACCGGGCTGGAGGTTCTGAGGAGCACTTATGGCCCGCGCATCGCGATATCGGGTCCGGCACTGTCGATCGATCCGGTGGCGGCGCAGCAGCTGAGCCTCGCGCTCTACGAGCTGGCGACGAACACGCAGAAATATGGCCTGGGTGCCTCGGATCAGGCCGAGGTCGCGGTGCGCTGGAGCGTGGATGGGGGTCGCTTCACCTTTGTCTGGCACGAACGCGGCTTGCCTGCGGCGGTCAGCGACGCGCCGCCCAATCCCGATGGCTTCGGCACCAAGCTGCTGCTGCAGATCGTACCGCGCATGATCGGCGGCGCGGCGGAACGCAAGCTCGCGGGAAGCGAGATGGTCTATTGCCTGTCCGCGCCGGTCGAAGCGGTGGTCGCCGAAGAAACCGATGGCAGCGGCGACCCGCTTGCGGCGCGGATCATCGACACCAGTTTCGGCATTGAATAGCCGGGAACACGCCGCACGCCTCAGGATGCGCGGCGCGCGGGCGCGACCTCTGCAATCGCGCAGCCCAGCGCCTTGCCCTCTTCATCCTTGAGCGCCGCCTCGCGCAGCGCGGCGATCTGCACTGCAGCGTCGGGCCGCCCGAGCAGATGGCGCTCCGCGGTCTCGAGCACCGCCTCGAGATTGGCGATGCCGCGCTCGAACGTATCCGAATAGCCCTTGACCAGCGCCTGACAGGCCAGGATTTCGGCGGCGGCGGCAACATTGCTCGCGGCGGCACGTTCGGCCAGCGCAAGCCAGCGTTCGATCCGCGCCTGCTCCACCGCATAGCGCAAGCTCTTGCGGCGCATCGGACGCATCGCGGCCAGCCCGCGCAGCATCAGGAACCATTTGAGACCGGTCGTCTCGACATGGCGTCCGCGTGCGAAGAACGGCTCCAGCCGGCGACGCAGGCCGGGGCTGTTCAGGATGCGCTCGCCCAGACCGCGCGGCAGCGTTTCGCACACCTCCTGCAAGCGCGGATGCATGTATTCGGTGACGCGCAGCACCTGCCCTTCGCTCACGCGCACCTCCTGTGCGATGCGGCTGCTGCGCGTGGCGCGGATCTTGAGATCGGCGACGCGGATCGGGTCCTCGAAGGCCATCCACAGCGCGAGGTGGCGTGCCACCGGTGCTGCGAGCGCCGGGTCGAGCGCAGCAAAGCGCTCCACCCGGTCGAGATAGAGTTCGGCATAGGCCGCGTCCTGATAGTCCATCAGCCGCGCGGCACCCTCGGTAGCGAGCGCATGCGCATTTTCAGGCAGCGTGCGGCACAGACGTGCGTGCAGCGCGCGGCCCGCCGCAGTGGTGGGCTTGCGGTCCTGCTGGGCCTCGGACACGGCGGCGACACCCTTTTCCGCCGCCTCGAAGCCCAAGGCAAAGCCCTTGAGATTGGCGGCAACCGCCTTGCCGCCGTGGCGCACCGCCTCTTCGAATGCCTCGCGCGAGAAAGGCAGCGCGCCGCTCCCCGCGAGCGCGCCGAACATGACCGAGCTTATGACGCTGCCCGCGCCTTGCGCCGCCGCCGCCATGTCGAAGCCGATGAACCGCGCCGCGCGCCGCTCTGCCGCATCGAGAATGCGGGCATTGGCGCCGGTGCCGTCGCCAAGCGCTGACTTTTCCGAAATCGCATAGACGCGGTGGGTCGATCCGATCAGCGTCGTGCGATCCTGGCTCACGAAGCCGCGCAGGATCGCGCGCCCCGCCTCCATAAGTTCGGACGCGATGACGATGTCCACATCGCCTGGCACCGGCATCATCGCCAGCACCGGATCGGGGCGGTTGTCGCCCTGCGATCCGACGCGGACCAGCTCGATATAATAGACGGTGGAGCCGGTGCGCTGCGCCACGCCAGGGACCGAGGTGCCCTGCGCGACATAGCCGTTCGCGCGCGCGACCACCTGCACCCATTCGGCGAGCACGCCGCCGCCCTCGCCGCCGAGCGCGAGAATGGCGATGGTGATCCGGTCGCGCCCCTGGTTGAAGATATCCATCAGAACGCCCTTGCTGCCAGCGCCCGCTCGTGACGGCGCTGCATCTTCGCGATGATCCAGCCGCGCAGCTTCGCCGCCGTCCGCTCCCACCAGCCCGGATTGGTCACCACCGTCGCCTTCCAGAACGAGGGGCAGAGCACGGCCGCATGCGCCACCTCGCCGCAATTGCCGCAGCCGACACAGCTGTTGTCGATATGCGTGACCGGGTGCTGGCGCAGCGGATCAGGATTGGGACGGATGCTGAGCGAAGGACAGCCCGACAGCCGGATACAGGCATGATCGCCGGTACAGGTATCGGCATCGACTCCGAAGCGTTCGCGCACGACGCGCTTGCCCTCGCTCGCCGCCTTGGCGAGCTGCGGCTTGATGCGGCGCTGCTTGTTGAGCATGCACTCGGACTGGGCGACGATGACCTTGGGCCCCTTTTCCGGTGTTGTCAGCGCCTCGCGCAGCGCGTCGCGCATCCGGGCGACGTCATAGGTGCGGGTCAGCGTCCGCGCCCAGCGGACCCCCATGCCGCGCACCGCCTTCTCGATCGGATGCTTGGTCGTGCGGATATCGTTGTCGGCGCGCGAGGAGAGGATGTCCTGCCCGCCGGTCGCCGCCGAATATCCGTTGTCGACGACGATGGTGACGGTGTCGTCCTGGTTGAACACCGCATTGCCGATGCCCGAGGTCAGGCCATTGTGCCAGAAACCGCCATCGCCCATCATGGCGACGGCGCGCTTGCCGCTGCCATTGGGCTTGAACGCGGAAGCCCCTGCAGTGCCCAGGCCATAGCCCATGGTGGTGTTGCCGATATGGAAGGGCGGCAGGATCGAGAACAAGTGACAGCCGATATCAGCCGAGACATGCAGCTGGCCGAGCTCGCGCTGCACCAGCTTCATTGCCGAGAAGATCGGGCGTTCGGGGCAACCGGTGCAGAAGCCGGCGGGCCGCGCCGGAACATTGGCGGCAAGCTCAGGCTCGGCGGGCATGGACTGGGCACGCGTCGGCGCGCGATCGGGCGCCCATGTCTCCAGAAAGCGCGCCAGCCCCTCGCCGATGACCTGGCCCGAATATTCGCCCGCACGCGGCATCACGTCCTTGCCGACGACCCGGGTCTGGATGTCGGCGCGGCGCAGGATGGTGTTGAGTTCGTGCTCGATGAATTCGGGCTGGCCTTCCTCGAGAACGAGCACCGCCTTTTTCCCGGCGCAGAATTGCGTGACCTCATCGGCAATCAGCGGATAGACGGCGTTGAGGCAATAGACCGGCAGCTTCGTGCCGCCCCAGGTATCGGACAGGCCGGCCAGTTCGAGCGCGCGATTGAGCGTGTTGAACAAACCGCCCTGCACGATGATGCCGATCTCGTCGCGCTCGGGGCCGAACCACTCGTTCAGACGGTTATCGCGGATGAAGGCCTGCGCGGCGGGCCAGCGCCTTTCCACCTTCTCGATCTCGTGCAGGAAGATCGCGGGGGGCAGCACGATCCGGTCGAGATCGCGCGTCGGGCTCTCGGCCGCATCGCCCACGGTCATCGCCGGGCGCCGGTTGTCCTTGGCAACGAAGCTGCCCGTCATATGGCAGCTGCGCACGCGCATCTCCAGCATTACCGGGGTGTTGGACGCTTCGGAGAGCTCGAACCCCTTTTCCACCATATCGACGATGGTCGAAAGATTGGGCCGCGGATCGAGCAGCCACATCTGCGATTTCATCGCGAAGGCATGGGTGCGCTCCTGCATGATCGAGGAACCCTCGCCATAATCCTCGCCGATGATGATCAGCGCGCCGCCGGTGACCCCGCCCGAGGCAAGGTTGGACAGCGCATCCGAAGCGACATTGGTGCCGACCACCGACTTCCACGCGACCGCACCGCGCAGCGGATAGTTGACAGAGGCAGCCAGCATCGCACCCGCCGCCGCCTCGTTGGCGCTCGATTCGAAATGGACGCCCAGCTCCTTGAGCAGCGGATCGGCATCAGCGAACACGTCCATCAGATGGCTGATCGGCGATCCCTGATAGCCGCCGACATAGGCGACTCCGGCCTGGAGCAGCGCCTTGGTGACGGCGAGTATCCCCTCGCCTTCGAAATTCTCGCCCGCGCCCAGGCGAAGCTTCTCGACCTCCTTCTTGAACGACCGCTCCGCCATGGCTCAGCGCTCGACAAAGGCCAGCACGCGCAACGGGCTGCCCGATCCTCGCGCGATCTTGAGCGGGGCGGCGACGATAAAGGCTCCGGTCGGCGGCAGCTTGTCGAGATTTTCGAGGCATTGCAGCCCATAGAGCCCCGCACCGTGCAGCAGCGTGTGCGCGGGATAGGCCGGATCCATCAGATGCGCCTGCCCGGCATCGGTGCCGATGGTCTCGACACCAAAGCCCAGGATGCGGCGCTCTTCGATCAGATAGCGCATCGCATCGGGATCGGGACCGGGCGTGTGCGCGCCATCCTCGCCCCGGTTGGTATAGGCATCGCCGGTGCGCTTCGACCAGTCGGTGCGGAACAGCACCCAGCTCCCGGCGGGGATCTCGCCATGCACCGCCTCCCAGGCGCGGATGAAATCGGCGGTGAGCACGAAATCGCTGTCGGCGGCGGCCTGGGCCGAGGCATCGATCACCACCGCCGGGCCGACAAAGCGCTGGGGCGGGATGGTGTCGACGGTGTTGTCGGCCAGGTCCTTGCCGGTCACCCAATGCACCGGCGCGTCGAAATGCGTGCCGGTATGCTCGCCGGTGGTAAAGTTGTTCCAGTGCCAGGCGACGCCACGCTCGTCATAGCAGGAAATCTCCTCACGGCTGAATGCGGCGGTCTGGCCGAAGGGCGGCGGCAGCACCAGCACCGGGGTTTCCTCCGACAGTGGCTGCGTCAGATCGATCGTCTCGATCGCCCCGCTGGCAATGGCGGCGGCAAATTGAGCAAGCGTGGTTCCCGGCATGATTCTCTCCCCGAACAGGCAATGGCCGAAAGAATGTGCCAGACTTGCGTGCACATGCAACTAAAATGTTGCAAATGCACGTTGTGCCCATTCTGCCGCAGCGTTAAGGCAGGCCAAAACAGAGGAATGGACTGGTGGACAAACGACTCTTGGGCGATCCGGGGACCCCGGCCTTTCAGGTGACGTCCTACCCCTTCTACCTGATCAACCGCCTGGCCAGCCGCTACAATGCCGCCATCGAGGCTATCCTGCGCGACATCGATCTCGACATCCCGAGCTGGCGGGTGTTGATGATCCTGGGCGAGGAAACGCCGCGCGGCGTGCGCAGCATCGCCGAGGCGGCGGTCATTCCGCTTTCCACCATGACCCGGATCGTCCAGCGCATGGCGGCTGCGGGGCTTGTCCATTCCGCACCCAGCGCGCGCGATGCGCGGGTGACCGAAGTGTCGCTGACAGCCGAGGGCGAGGAAAAGCTGGCGCTCGCCCGCAAGGCGACCTCGCCGATCTATCACAAGGTGATCCGCGATCTTTCCGCCGAAGATTTCGGCCAGCTGATCGGGCTGCTGAACCGGCTCTACGACAATCTCGGCGACGGCTGACGGCTCAGGTCGGCTTCGCCCTGCGGTCGAAAGGCGGCACCCCCATACGCATGCACACCGATTATTGGATCCATTAATGCTTGGAAGCCTCTCGAAGCTGTGCCAAGCATCGCTCCGCACTGGCTCCCGATGCGGGGCTCGAATGATCAGGGGAGGACATCATGGCCTTTATCGCGACAACGCATGTGGGGTCGATGCCGCGCGGGCCGGAGCTGACCGAGCTGCTGCTCGCACGCGATGCGGGAAGGCCCTATAATGCGGCGGAATTCGACCGTGCCGTGTCCGATGCGGTGAACCGCTCGGTCGCCTTCCAGCGCGATTGCGGCGTCGACATCGTCAGCGACGGCGAGATGGGCAAGGTCGGCTATTCGACCTATATGATCGAGCGGCTGTCGGGCTTTGGCGGGCATATCGACCGCAAGCCCGCCGCCGATCTCGCCGAAGTGCCCGATCTGGCGAAAAAGCTGTCGGCGATCATGGGCAGCCAGGAATTCGTCCGCGCCTCGTGCATCGGCCCGGTCAAGCTGGTGACGCTCGAGCCCCTGCACGATGACATCCGCCGCTTCCGCGCCGCAATGGACGCCTATGGGCAAGGCGCACGCGGCTTCATGAATGCCGCCTCGCCCGGCCTGATCACCGCGTTCCAGGTCAACCGCCATTATCCCAGCCACGAGGCCTATCTTGCCGATCTCGCCGATGCGATGCGCGAGGAGTACGAGACCATCGTCGCCGCCGGGTTCGACCTGCAGCTCGACTGCCCCGATCTCGCGATGTCGCGTCATACTGGCTATCAGGACCTGAGCGAGGCGGAATTCCTCAAGGTCGCCGCTGCCAATGTCGAGGCGCTCAACGCCGCGACGGCCAACATCCCGCCCGAGCGGATGCGGATGCACATCTGCTGGGGCAATTACGAAGGCCCGCACGACCACGACATTCCGCTCGAGCGGGTGATCGATATCGTGCTCTCGGCCAGGCCCGCCACGGTGCTGTTCGAAGGCGCCAACCCCCGGCACGAGCATGAATGGACGGTGTGGCGCGATGCCGCGATTGCCGATGACAAGCTGCTCGCCCCCGGCGTCATCGACACCTGCTCCAACTATGTCGAGCATCCCGAGCTGATCGCGCAACGGATCGAGCGCTTTGCCGGTATCGTCGGCGCAGACCGGGTGATTGCCAGCACCGATTGCGGGTTCGGCACGTTCGCGGGCTATGGCAAGATCGACCCGCTGGTAACGGCGAAGAAGCTCAAGGCACTGCGCGAGGGTGCGGATATCGCGGCGGCGCGGCTATGAGCCCTGCGGAACGCCAGGCCATCGAATGGGAATGCGCGCGGTTGATCGCGCTCTATGCCAACCTCAATGACGCGCATCGCTGGGAGGACGTAGTCGCGCTCTACCATCCCGACGGGCTAATGACGCGCCCCACTGCGCCCGATATCGAAATCCGCGGACACGAGGCCATTCTCGCCGCGTTCAAGGCGCGCTCGCCGCGGACCACGCGGCATTTCTGCAGCAATGTGGTGATCGACGTCGAGGACGCGCAATATGCGCGCGGCGAGAGCGCGATCCTGCTGTTCACCGGCAGCAGCGCGCCGCTGGTCGGGTCGTTCCACGACCGTTTTATCGCCACCGAACAAGGCTGGCGCTTCCTCGAACGGCGCGGGTCGCTGACCTTCCAGCCCTGAACCGGGCTCAGTGCCCTGCGGGCGCTGGCCTGGCCGCGAAGATATTGCCCGGCAGCCTGGCGGCCAGCAGCACGCTGATGCCCAGCAGGCTGGCGATTACCGCGATCGCTGCGGTCGAGGGCGGGACGCTCGCGCTGCGCCCCCAGGCGAAATAGACGCTGCCGGCGAGCGCAATGCCCAGCGCGCCGCCGACCTGCTGCGCGGTCTTCATCATGCCGCTGGCGGCACCGGCGTGATCGCGATCGACCTGCGCCACAGAGACCGGCGCGATGCAACCCGAAAGCGAACCCATGCCGAGCCCGGCAACGACCAGCACCGGCGCGAGCGAGGTCCACGAAAGATCGAGCATGCCGATGCCGAGCAGCACCAGCGCGCTCGCCACCAGCATCGTCGCCCCGCCCAGCACCAGCACCCATTTGCCGTAACGCGGCAGGAAGTTGCGGCCGAGCACCGCGATGCCGATCATCGCGCCCAGGCCGAAGGGCATGTGCAGCAATCCGGTGGTGAGCGCGCTTTCGCCACGCTCGCTCTGCAGCGCAAAGGCGAAGGTCAACAGGAACCCGGCATTGGCGGCGGCGAACACGATCGAGATGCCAAGGCCCAGCCGGAAGGGCAGGATCGACAGCAGCGATGGATCGAACAAGGCAGGCTGACTTGCCCCTACCCGCGCTGCGACATGCCGCCACACCGCGAACAGCAGCGGGGCCACCAGCAGCAGCGCGCCGATCTCGGCCATGCCCCAGCCCGTCTCCGCGCGGGTTAGCGGCCAGAGCAGGCAGAAAACGGCGATCCCGAACAACAGCACACCGATGAAATCGAAGCCGGCGGGATGCGACGACTTGCGATCGGGCAGGAAGAACCAGCCCGACACCAGCGCAAACAATCCGACCGGCAGGTTGATCAGGAAGATCAGCCGCCAGCCCAGGCCGAACAGGTCAAGCTGGATCAGCAGCCCGCCCAGGATCGGCCCGGCAATCGCGGCCAGCCCGCCGACCAGCCCGAACAAGGCCAGTTTCGACACGCGCTCGAGCGGCGTGAACAGCACCTGCATCAGCGCCAGCGCCTGGGGCGACATGATTGCGCCGCACGCGCCCTGCGCCAGCCGCGACAGCACCAGTTGCTCAGGCGTCTGCGCCAGCCCGCAGGCGACCGAAGCGAGCGTGAACCCGGCGACGCCCCAGAGGAACACGCGACGATATCCCAGCGAATCGCCCAACCTGCCGCCCGCCATCAGCAGCAACGCGAAGCTGAGGGCATAGCCCGCAACGGTCCACTGAATCGCCTCGGCCGAGGCATCAAGGCCCGAGGTTATCGCGGGCAGCGCAGTGTTGACGATCGTCAGATCGACAATCTCGAGCACCACCGCGACGATCAATGTCACCAGCGCCAGATTCTGCTGGCGCTTGGTCAAGGGAACGGGTTCGCTCACGGTCAGATCTTGCCTTCGCGCAGCATCGAAGCGGCGGCATCTGCGGCGCGCGCGGTCAGCGCCATATAGGTCAGCGAGGGGTTCTGGCAGGCCGACGAGCTCATCTGCGCGCCATCGGTGACGAACAGGTTCGCGATGTCATGCGACTGGCTCCATTTGTTGAGCACCGATGTCGCGGGGTCATGGCCCATGCGCGCGCCGCCCATCTCGTGGATCGCGGTGCCGCCCGCCCCCGGCTGGTCGAAGCCCATGATGACCTGGCCACCGGCCCTGGTCAGCATTTCGCCTGCGTCGGTCTTGGCCTGGGCAAGCGCGGCGCGCTCCTCCTTGCCAAACGCAAAGGCGATGTTGAGCTGCGGAATGCCATCGGCATCGACCGCCTTGGGATCGAGCGTCAGCCGGTTGCTCGCGCGCGGTACGCAATCGGCAAAGGCCACCAGCACCATCCGCCACATGCCCGGCTTCTGGAGCTTCTGCTTGAGCTCTGCGCCGATGCCCGGATCGCGCTTGCCCGCGGTCCAGGTGCTCTGCAGCGCCCCGCCCTGGAACGAATAGCCGCGCGTGTGCCCCTCGCCGTCCATCGCGTCCATGTTGCGATAGCGCGCGACGACCACGCCGGTGGGACGGTTACCGGTGGTGGTGCGGTCCTCGAAGCCCGGCATCAGCGCGATCGCCGAAAGGGTGTTGGCATGGTCCATGATGTGCGTGCCCAGCACGCCGCTGCTGTTGGCAAGGCCATTGGGCATCGCCTCGCTGGCCGAATTGAGCAGAACGTGCACCGAGTTGAACGCGCCGGCATTGAGGAACACCATCCGCGCGGTCGCGGTCTTGCGCTCCCTGGTATTGCGGTCGAGATAGCGCACACCGGTGATCCGGCGGGTCGCGGGATCGTAATCGAGCTTTTCCACCACCGCGTCGGTGATGACGGTGAGCCGCCCGGTCGCCATCGCGGCAGGCAGAGTGCTCGACTGGGTCGAGAAATAGGCCCCATAGGAACAGCCGCGCGCACAGATCGAACGGTTCTGGCAGACCCCGCGCTCGCCCTTGCCTTCGGTCAGGTTTGCGGTGCGGCCGATGGTCAGGCGGCGCTCGGGCCAGTTGGCCTGCATCACCTCGCGCACATGCTGCTCGACCGGGTTGAGTGCCATCGGCGGCTGGAAGCGGCCATCGGGCAGCTGCTTCAGACCTTCCTTCGCGCCGGAAACGCCAATGAACTCCTCCACCTTGTCATACCAGGGCGCAAGATCGGCATAGCGGATCGGCCAGTCGGTGCCGTGCCCGTCGCGCTTGTTCGCCTCGAAGTCATAATCCGACCAGCGATAGGACTGGCGCCCCCAGGTCAGCGAGCGACCGCCGAGCTGGTACGAGCGGAACCAGTTGAAATCGGTGCCTTGCGCCTTGCTGTAAGGGTTCTGCGCATCGTTGACGAAATGGTTCTGGGTATATTCGTTGAAATGCCGGTTGAGCATCTGCACCGCATGCTCGCGCGCGTACATTTCCTGGTCGCCGATCCCACGGAACGGCATTTCCCAGGGCGTCTTCAGCTCGGTCGTGTAATCCTGCTGGTGGCGGATATTGCGCCCGCGCTCGATCATCAGCACTTTCAGGCCCGCCTCGGTGAGCTCCTTGGCGGCAAGGCCCCCGGTAATGCCGGAGCCCACGACGATTGCATCGAAATCCATGGTCTTTCCCTTCCCGCTCAGCCGAAATCGACCGCAGTCCAGTCGCTCGAAAAGGCGCGGGTCTGCGGCGTTACAGGGACGTCGGGGTCATAGGTGCCGGGCACCAGGTTGAATTGCAGCTCCTGCGATCCGCCCGGCTCGCTGGTATAGAAACCGGTCAGGATCAGCGCCTTGACCGTGCGCCAAGGGTGTTCGCGGACACCTTCGGCATAGGCTTCGGCATCGAGCGCGGTGAGCCACCCCGCCTGCGCCTCGGGCGCGGCCTTGAGGAAATCGCCCTTGGCGCGCGCATCGAGCTCGGCCTCGAGCCAGGCCGCCTGGTCGAGCGAGCCATCCTTGCGCGCATGGCGCGTGAGCGCGTCGGGCGCATCCTTGGCCAGCGGCGCCCGCGATTTCTCAAGCCCGTGCGCAAGGCCGAGCAGGACGAAATCGCCCGCGCCGACATCACCTGCGCCCGGCGTCTCGGTCTTGGGGATCACGATCTGGCTGACGGTGCGCATCAGCTCGCGCTGGCGCTCGCTTGGCGCTTCGTCGGCTTCGAACAGGTCGAGCCGGATCGCGGCCAGCGGCACGCCGACCACCGCCGCCAATATCGCCGCGCCACCCAGAAACCGCCTGCGGCTCCAGCCCTTGGGCCGTTCTCGCTCCATGATAACCCGCCTCTCCCGTGCGCCTGTGCGTCTTGTCCCACTTTAGAAAATCACGTATCAGAATACAAATTCTATTTATAAAAGGAGAGAGACGATGCTGAGATGGTCCCGCCAGCTGGATTATGGCAAACATGCCGCGCCGTTCGCGCTGCCCGATACCGATGGGCGCATTCGCACGCTGGAAGAGTTCGAGGCCCCGGCACTGCTCGTCGCCTTCATCTGCAACCATTGCCCGGTGGTGCTGCACCTGCTGCCCGGCCTTATCGATTTCGCGCGCGAATATGCATCCAGGGGGCTGCAGGTGGTGGCCATCTCGTCGAACTCGCCGGAAGACTATCCCGAAGACGACTATCCGCACATGCAGCAGTTTGCGAAGGACCACGACCTGCCCTTCCCCTATCTGCACGACGAGAGCCAGGACGTGGCGCTGGCCTATAACGCCATCTGCACCCCCGATTTCTTCCTCTACGGACCCGATCGTGCGCTCTTCTATACCGGCCAGTTCTGTTCCAGCCGCCCCAAGCTGCCGCACCCGCCGGTGCCGGGCGCACCGCCGCAGCGCACCGATGTGCCCGTGACCGGCGAGGACATGCGCGCCGCTGTCGATGCGCTGCTGGCAGGCCAGGCAGCGCCGGAGCATCAGGTTCCGAGCGCGGGCTGCTCGATCAAGTGGCTGCCCGGCAAGAACCCGTCCTGGGGCTGAGGCGATGACGATCATCGCGCGGCACTGGGTGCCAGCCGCCTCCGTGGTGCCGCAGGAGCGCGGGCCCGAGTTCCTGGGCCCCGTCGATGGCGCGGACTGGTCCGATGGCACGGGCTTCTATCGCGGCTTCTTCACCAGCTTTCGCGTTCGCGCGGGCAAGGCGGTGTGGTTCCACTGGCCGCTGCCCACCCCGGTCGAGCTGGGCGACCATCGGGTAGCGCTCCATTCGCTCAGCCTGCTTTGGGAAACCGGCGATGGCGCCCTGCTCAACTGGGCGACAATGCAGCATGGCGGGATGGACCGGATCGAGCTAATCCCGCGCCTCACCGTTCCACCCTCGGCGCCGGTGCCGTTCGAACCGACACCAGAGTTCCGCCCCTATTGCCCGGAGAACAACCGGCAGCTGAGCGAATTCGTGCTGCCCGCGCCGCTGCCGCTGCGCTTCGGCGTGCAGCTGTGCGTGATGGTATCCGCGCCCGAGGATCGCGACGGGCTGGTGCGCTTCTATGGCGCGGGGGCCGATTTCACGGCAGCCGCCGACTGAACGCAAAAAGGGGCGGGTCCCGCCTCACCGGACCCGCCCCCTCTCGTCATCCGCACCCATCCGGGGGCCACCACATACGCCCCCGGGTCCCCTGGTGCAGATCAGAAGTCGAGCAGCATGCGCACGCCATAAGTGCGCGGCGCGCTGAACTGCCAGTTGTAGATGTCGTCGTTGCCCGCAGCCGTGAAGGCGGCATAGGTCAGCGGCTGGTTGTCCTCGAGATTGCGGGCGAACAGCTGGATGCCGAACTTGCCGGTCTCGTCGCGCCATTCGAGCGTTGCGTCGGTCTGGAAGAAGCTGCTCTGGCGCGAATCGCGGAAGTTGAACACGTCCATGAAATAGGCCGACTTGAAGCGGGTGAAGACGCTGGGGGTCAGCGTGCCTGCGCTGCCCAGATCGAACACATGCTCATAGCCTGCC
Source organism: Blastomonas sp. CCH9-A1 (assembly GCF_001557175.1). Taxonomy (NCBI): domain Bacteria; kingdom Pseudomonadati; phylum Pseudomonadota; class Alphaproteobacteria; order Sphingomonadales; family Blastomonadaceae; genus Blastomonas; species Blastomonas sp. CCH9-A1. The sequence continues at coordinate 92,765 of NZ_LSHM01000005.1, read as the reverse complement.
GCGACCACCCATTTCGGCGCCAGCGGGGTGCGATTGCCCGCCAGGTTGGGCTGGACCACCGGGTTCGAGGTAATGTCGCTGTCAAGATCGCCAAGGCCGGTCAGGCAGCCGAGCGTCGGGTGCGTTTCCGAGGCGCAGAACACGGCATAGGACGCCAGGAAGTCATCATATTTCGAGCTCAGATAGTTGATGCTCGCGGTAAAGCGCCCAGAGTCGAACACCTTGATCGACGCATCGAGTTCGAGACCCCAGATGGTCGCGCCACCGGCGTTGAACACCTGGCCACCGATGGTGTTGTCCAGAAGAACGGCCGCCTGGAGATCCTTGTAATCGTAATAGAAGCCCGAGAAGTTGATCGTGCTGGGGCCGAAGCTGCGCTTGATGCCCGCTTCATAGGCCGTGTTGGTTTCAGGCGCATACTGGCCGATCGTGTCGAAGCCACCCGCCTTGAAGCCGGTCGAGACCTTGGCATAGACCAGCGTATCGCTATCCGGCTTGTAGTTGACGCCGACCAGCCATGTCAGCTTGTCCGCCTTGGCGCGGAGAATATCGGTGCGCTGCGGCGCGGCGGTGATTCGGCGGATGCCGGTGTTGAACAGCGGCGACGTCGGGTTGCCCAGGCCGCCCGGATAGAAGGGGAAGATGCCGGTGCGGCTGTCGTCGGTATAGCGCGCGCCTGCGGTCACCGACAGTTCGTCGGTGATCGGAATATCGACCTGGCCGAAAGCCGAATAGCTGCGGCTGCTGACGTCGCGGCGGAAATAGTTGATGAAGGCGCCATTGGGGCCGGTCAGGAAGGCGGGCAGGAACGGCGGGCCGTTGAACAGGCCGCGCTCGATGAACAGATCTTCCTTGAAATAGAAGCCGCCGAACTGCCATTCAAAGCTGCCCGGGCTGCCGCCGTTCAGCCGAAGCTCGTGGCTCTGGGTTTCGACGTTGTTGGCGAAGTTCTTGAACAAAAAGGCCGGGGTCAGCGCCGCGTCGAAGGCTTCGACGGTACGGCGATAGCCGCCGGTATAGGTCAGCGTCGCCGCTTCGAAATCATAGGCGATCTTGCCGCGCACCACCTTGGAGTCCTGCTCGTTGCGGCTCGGTGCGCGCGCCGAGGTGACATAGTTCTTGCGGTCGATCGTCGCCAGGCCGTTGGTGTTCTGCGGAATGCAGACCACGAAGCGCGGATCGGCACCGATCCTCGTCCAGCCATTCTGGTTGCACCCCGGTCCGGGAACCAGAGCGGGATTGGAGCCGAGGCCGTTGTTATAGTTCACGAAGGCGTTGCCGGCGATGATGTTGTCCACCGCGCTCACCTCGAACGCGAGATCGAGCGTCAGCGGATCGATCGGGTTCAGGTGCAGGCTGACACGGCCCGCGCGGCTGTTGTCATTGCCGGTGCGGACATTGACATTGGGATGGCTGAAAAAGCCGTCGCGCTTGGAATAGCTGCCCGAGAAGCGGATGCCGCCGATATCGCCGATCGGCAGATCGACACCGCCCTGAACCAGCACGTGATCGAAATTGCCGTAGGAGGCGGCGAGGTTGAAACCGAAATCGTCGCCGGGCTTGCGGGTGATGAAGTTGACCGCGCCGCCGGTGGCATTGCGCCCCTGCAGCGTGCCTTGCGGCCCGCGCAGCACCTCGACGCGCTCCAGATCGAACAGCGATGCGTTCATCACCGTCGGGCGGTTGATATATTCGCCGTCGATATTGACGACGATCGAGGCGTCCTGCGTTTCGGCATTGTCGTTGGTGCCGATGCCGCGCAGCGTGACGCGCGTCAGGTTGGTGTCGTTGGTGATCTGCACTGCCGGAGCGAGGCGCTGGATGCCGGTCAGATCGCTGATCCCGGCCTTTTCGACATCTTCGCCGCTGACCACCTGAATGGCGATCGGAACATCCTGGACGTTCTGGACGCGGTTCTGCGCAGTAACGACGATTTCCTTGTCGGCATCGACTTCGGTAGCGTCCTGCGCATGAGCAGGCGCTGCGAGCGCTATCGCGCCGACCCCCAGCAACAGCGCAGCACGAATGGCGTGTGAGTGCATCTCGGCAATCCTCCCCTCAAAGGCCCGCCTGCGGATCTGCCCGCTTATGACGGCGTGATTAGAACGACTAAAACTAGAATGATGATTTTATATATCGACCTCGCGGTGTCAAGCTTTAGCCCAATCGATTGAAATTATCCGAGACAATCCGTTTCATGAATGCTCTTTGCCCTGATCAACGGAAAACCGCCATTTAGCGCGCCGTGGTTGCAGCAGAAACCAGTCCGCGCCTTTGACATTCGCGCAACAGGCTATGCAAAAAATGCGTTGCCAAGCCATATCGCGCAGCTTTATACGAATCAGCATTCTAATAAATAGCAGCCAGTCGGAGCTGCCAGGCGATCCAGGCCGCAAGGCCGATCGGTGCCGCTGCATGGGGAGAGGAACCATGTCCGGGACACGTTTGCGGCTGACCGAAAAGCTGAGCTATGGCTTTGGCGATATGGGCTACAGCCTGCCCTACAACATGGCGAGCGGCTTCCTGCTGCTCTATTATGTCAATGTCGTGGGCCTGCCCGCTGCGGCCGTCGGCACGATCTTCCTCGTGGCGCGTTTGATGGACGCGGTGATCGACATGGGTGTCGGCATTGCCGTCGACCGGACGCGGAGCCGCTGGGGCCGCACCCGCCCCTATTTCCTGTTCACCGCCCTGCCCTATGCCCTGCTGTTCGTCGCGACCTTCGCCGTGCCTGCCGGCTGGAACCAGACCGCCCAGCTTGCCTATGCCTTCATCACGTTCAAGCTGCTCGGCATCGTGATGAGCTTCGGCTCCATCCCCTATAGCGCGCTGCTGCCGATGATGAGCAGCGACCGCAGCGATCGTCTGAAGCTGGGCGGAATGCGTTCGATCGGCACCTCGGTGGGCGTCGTTCTGGGCACAGCAGCGGTGCAGCCGATCCTCGCGGCCTATGGCGGCGAAAAGCAACCCGGCGGCTATCTCGCCGCCGCCGCGATCTTCAGCGTGCTGTCGATGCTCTGCATCCTCGCCCTGTTCCGCAACTGCCGGGAGCGGGTGGTCGACGACGCGTCTGCGCGCTTCTCCATTCTGCCGGAGATCGGCAAGATGCTGCGCAACCGCGCCTGGCTGGTCTCCTTCCTGTTCTGCCTGGTCTATTTCGTCCGTTTTGGCGGAATGATGGCGATTACCGCCTATTTCGCGATCGATGTGATGCAGGCGCCCTGGATGATCGGCGTGATGCTGCCGGCGGTGGCGGGCATGCTGCTGCTCTCGGCGTTCGTCGCCCCCACCATCCTCGCCCGCACCGGCATCCGCAACGGTTGCGTTGCGATGCTCGGCATCGCCGCGCTGCTGTTCGCCATCCTGCCGCTGGTCGAAGGCCAGCCGACGGTGTTTCTTGCCATTTACATTGCCGCATGCCTTGCCACGTCGGTCACCACCACCGCCGCCTTCGCGATGATCGCCGAGACGGTGGATTATCACGAGGCACAATTCGGCGTGCGTCGCGAGGGCTTGCTGTCCGCGGGCGTCAGCCTTGCCACCAAAGTCGGCATGGCGCTCGGTACGGCGGGCATCGCCTTCATCCTGGCCGGTGCCGGCTATGATCCCGCCGCAGTCACCGATGGTGCGCGCGCAGCGATCCGCTGGACCTATTATGGCGGGATCATCACCCTGCTGCTCGCGCAGATCGGCATCGTGCTGGCATGGCCGAATGCCCAGACCCGACGGAGCCCGGACGAGGAAGAAGGCGAAATCGGCCTGACGCCATCCAGCATCTGAGCGCTCACCGGAAAGGGCTGTCGGTGCCGCAGGGGCTGTTCTAGAAAGCCCGTATGGACGCGAAATACGACACCATCGGTCTCAACTATGCCGAACTGCGGCGCCCCGATCCCCGGATCGGCGCGCGCATCGCAAAGGCGCTCGGGCCGGCTCGCACGGTCGTCAATATCGGCGCGGGGACAGGATCCTATGAACCATCCGACCGGGATGTCACGGCGGTCGAGCCATCGATCGAGATGATCCGCAAGCGGTCGCCTGGCGCGGCGCCCGTAGTGCAGGCGAGCGCCGACAGCTTGCCTTTCCCAGACCGCAGCTTCGATGCGGCCATGGCCGTCCTCACCATCCATCACTGGCCGGACAAGCAGGCAGGCCTGCGCGAAATCCGCCGGGTAACGCGCGGTCCGATCGTCATCCTGACCTTCGACCCCGGCGCCCGCCCCTGGCTGACCGACTATTTTCCGCAGCTGTCGGCGCTGGATGAGGCGCAGATGCCCTCCCTGACCGATTATGCCCGCTGGCTTGGGTCCGTGCGGATCGAGCCGGTGCCGGTCCCGCGCGATTGCAGCGACGGCTTTCTCTACGCCTGTTGGGTTCGCCCCCACGCCTATCTCGACGCGCGCGTCCGCTCGGGCAGTTCGTCGTTCTGGTCGATCGACGATGTCGGTAGCGGGCTAGAGCGGTTGCGCGGCGATCTGGAAACCGGGGAATGGCAGCGCGCTTATGGGCATCTGCTGCACCAGCCGGATTATGATGCGGGCTACCGGCTGGTCATCGCCGATTAGCGCCCAAAAGCAAAAAAGGGGGTGCCCGTGGCCGGGGCACCCCGAGTGGGAAGCGCGTTGGAGCGGCTGGCCGTCAGGCGGCGAGCGCGCGGATATGCGTCAGCGCTGCAGCGGTATCGCTGGTGCTGGGGGTCAGTTCGAGGCCCAGCGCACCGGTATAGCCGACGCTTTCGATCAACTTCAGCATCGCAGGCCAGTCGATCTGACCGGTGCCCGGCTCAGCCCGTCCCGGCGCATCGGCGATCTGGATATGGCCGACCAGATGCGCGACCTTGGGCAGGACCTCGGCTGGGTTCTCGCGCTCAGTGGTCGAATGATAGAGATCATAGAGCAGCTTGACCTGCGGGCTGCCGATCTTCTCGATCACCGCGACCGCATCCTCGGTCATGCCGAACAGCACGCCGGGATGGTCGACCCGGGTGTTGACCGGCTCGAGCAGGATGGTCAGGCCATGCGCCCCGGCCACTGGCACGACGCTGGCGATCGCCCCGGCGACGATGTCGAGCTGCGCCGGACGCTTCATATAGGGCACCGCGATCCCCGACGGCACGACGATATTCGTCGCCCCCAGCTCGGCTGCCTCTGCAGCTGCCTGCGCGAACATCTCGCGAAAGCGCTCGTGCTGATCGGCCATCACCAGCGCGATGCGCGGATCGGTGACGGTGGCGAGCAGTTCGCACCCCGTCTCTGCCAGCGCGGCCTTGAGGCTGGGCACGTCACGATTGGCGGTGGTGAAGATTTCCACCTTGCGGAATCCCGCCCTGGCCGCTGCGGCCATGCGGTCCTCGAGCCGGTCGCCGGCCTCGTGGAACATGTATTCCAGGTTTACGCTGAGTTCGAAGGGCATGAATTGGTCTTTCGTTGAGACAAAGTCAGTAGGCGAAGGTTTCGCTGAAGGTGCGATAGGGTTCGGGCGGACGCGCCTCGAGCCGCTGGGGGGTGTCGGTGCGGTACATGTTGCCCATGACCGTGGCAGGGCCATCGACCGGCGGCATGAACACCGGTTTGCCATCCTCGCCGACATACATCAGGTCGACATTGAACGAGTCATCCTGGGCAGCGGCGGCGAAGGGAATCCAGCCCATGCCGTAGGGCGCGCGGGCGACTTCGAAGCAGTGGAAATGCCAGATCTTCCACTCGCCATCCTGCTTGATGAAGTCGATGCCGTATTTGAGATACACATTGTGCATCCACACCTTCTTGCCGTTGACCAGCTCCTTCTCGAACATCCAGGCGGGCATGTTCTTGGCATGCTCCGGATCGACCAGGCCCGATTCGATGCCGTTGACGATCCACAGGCCCTTGGCGGTCTGGCCGTCACCGGCAATCTCGATGATCGGCGTAGTGACATAGTGCATGATCAGCTTGCCGCGAGGCGCGGGCCGGCCCTGGTGATAGGAGATGATCTTGTCCCAATCGGTGTAGACGCCGAGGTTGGAATATTGCGCGCGCACGTCGGGCGTGCCCTTCCTGGCCCAGAGCGGAATGATGTCGGTGTCGCGAAAGGCGTTGTGCAGATACATGTAGCGCGAGAACAGGTTTTCCACTTGGGCGCGATCCTGCGCGACCGAGGCGACCTGGCGCAGCGTGGCCAGTTCCTTCTCGAGTGTGGCGACTCGCTGGTCGGCGGTCTCGGCCTGCGCGGTGAATGGCAGGAACAGCGCTCCGCAAGCCATGGCGGCGGCAGCGCCCATCATGTGACGACGGATGGTCATCTTCTCTCTCCCGTTCTGCATGTTTCTACTGAATAGATATCATAATTCTAATTCTGTCAATCCGTCGAATCCGGCTGGAATCCGCCGAATCTCAGGGGTTGACCTCGAAGGAAAATTATACGAATATTGGTTCTAATTAAGGCTTCGGCCCCAGGGAGAGGGGATTGGCAAACCGCCGCAGCGCGGCCCTGCCCTCTTCCGATTCGACCCGTGCGATCCCAGTGGAGAGGACCCAAATGACCTATGACATCAAAAGGGGCGTCAGCCTCTATTCCTATCAGAACGATACCTTTGACGGCACGCTGACCCGCGACGACTGCATCCGGATCTCGTGCGAGCTGGGTGCGAACGGCATCGAGGTGATCGGTGAGCAGAGCTTCTGGGGCTGGCCCGAATGCGGCGTGAACGAAGCCGATGTCGCCGCCTTCCACGAAAGCATGAAGCGCTATGGCGGGGTCGGCGTCAGCCACGATTTCATGCTCGACTACAAGCGCTACAAGGGCCGCCCGATGCCGTTCGAGGAGCAGGTCGCGAGCGTCAAGAAGGACATCGATTTCGGTGCGCTGCTGGGCATGAAGTTCATCCGCGCGCTGGTCTCGATCGCGCCCGAGGTGCTGGTCGCCGCTGCGCCCTATGCCGAAGAAAAGGGCATCAAGATCCTGATCGAGGTGCACGCGCCGCTGCATTTCGACCATCCCTGGATCATCCGCCATGCGGAAGCCTTTGAAAAATCGGGCTCGGACGCGCTGGGCTTTCTGCCCGACATGGGCATGTTCCTGTTCCGCTTCCCGCGCGTGTGGAAGGAAAAGTTCATGCGGCTGGGCGTGCCGAAGAACATCGCCGACTATATCGAAAAGGCCTATGAGGACCGCGTGCTGTCCGAGTACGTCATTCTCGACGTGCGCGAGATGGGCGGCACCGGCCCGGCCATCGCGATGGCCGAGACGCTGCGCCACAATGCCGCGTTCGAACCCAAGCGCATGCTCGACTACATGCACCGCATCCACAATATCCACGGCAAGTTCTACGAGATGACCGAGGATTATGTCGAACCCTCGATCCCCTATGACGAGATCGTCAGGGTGCTGAAACAGGGCGGCTACAAGGGCTATATCTGCTCGGAATATGAGGGCAATCGCTGGATCGAGGACCATGAGGAGCCGAACTCGGTCGAACAGGTCCTTCGCCAGCAGGTGATGCTGGCCCGGCTGCTCGGCGAGACCGAAACCCCCGCGCTCAAGACCCCGCTGGCCGCCTGAGGAGACTGATACCATGATGGACCACAAGATGATCGTCGCAGGCAGCCTGAAGGCTGTCGAGGGTGGCTTCGCGCTCGAGGCACGCCTGCCCTATTATCGCGGCCTCGGCCTGTCGATGGTGGAGGACGTTGCCGTCACCGTCGACGGCACCACCTATCCGCGCGAGGCCGTGCGCTTCACCGTGCGCGAGGCGACCTACACGCTCGATGAGATGGAAACCTGCTACGACAATCGCTGGAATTTCGGTGAGAAGGCGCTGATTACCGTGCTGGGCGCAGAGCTTGCCCCCGGCGACCACAAGGTGACCGTCGCGGTGCGCAAGCGCATCTCGTACCTGCCCTTCATCCCGACGATGACGGCAAGCAAGGACCTGGCGCTCGCCGCCTGATCGCCTGCTGGCAGAAAAAAGCCCTCCGGAATCGTGCGATTCCGGAGGGCTTTTTTCTCGTCTCGGATGCGCCGGGCTCAGTCGATCCCCATCAGCCGCTTGTTCAGTTCCCGGTCGGCACCGCCCGCCGCGAAATCGTCGAACGCATGCTCGGTGACGCGGATGATGTGCTTCGCAATGAACGGTGCGCCCTCGGCCGCGCCCTGTTCGGGATGCTTGAGCGCGCATTCCCATTCGAGCACCGCCCAGCCGGCAAAGTCATTGGCCGCCATCTTGCTGAAGATCGCGGGGAAATCGACCTGTCCGTCGCCCAGGCTGCGGAAGCGTCCGGGCCGGTCGACCCAGGACTGATAGCCGCCATAGACGCCGCTGCGGCCATTGGGGCGGAATTCGGCATCCTTGACGTGGAAGCATTTGATCCGCTCATGATAGATGTCGATATAGGCCAGGTAATCGAGCTGCTGCAGCACGAAATGGCTGGGATCGTAGAGGATGTTGGCGCGCGGATGGTTGCCGACGCGCTCGAGGAACATCTCGAAGGTCACGCCGTCGTGCAGGTCCTCGCCCGGATGGATTTCATAGGCGGCATCGACACCATTCTCGTCGAACACGTCGAGGATCGGCTTCCAGCGGCGCGCCAGTTCGTCGAACGCATCCTCGACCAGACCTGCGGGCCGCGCGGGCCAGGGGTAGAAATAGGGCCAGGCAAGCGCGCCGGAAAAGGTCGCGTGCGCGTTCAGCCCCAGCTTGCGGCTGGCGATCGCGGCATTCTTCACCTGCTGCACCGCCCATTCCTGCCGCGCCCTGGGGTTGCCGTGGACCGATGCCGGGGCAAAGCCGTCAAACTGCGCGTCGAAGGCCGGGTGCACCGCGACCAGCTGGCCCTGCAGATGCGTCGACAGCTCGGTAATCTCCAGCCCCTTGTCGGCGAGCATGCCCTTGATCTCGTCGCAATAGGTCTGGCTTTCCGCAGCGAGCGTCAGGTCGAACAGCCGCTCGTCCCAGCTCGGTATCTGAATGCCCTTGTAGCCCAGGCCCGCGACCCAGTCGGCGATGCTTTCCAGGCTGTTGAACGGCGCAGCATCGCCCGCGAACTGGGCGAGGAAGATCGCCGGGCCCTTGATGGTCTTCATGGGGATTCCTTTCAAACGGTGAGCGGCACCCAGCCGGAGGCTTCCCGGCTGGCACGGACGGCAGTGTCGACAAAACTCATGCCGCGCAGCGCATCTTCGATGCCCGGCAGCAGCGGCGCAGGCTCGCCACGCAGCAGCCCCGCGAAATCGCGATAGATATTGGCGAAGGCCTCCAGATAGCCCTCGGGATGGCCGGTCGGCGTGCGCGTGCGGCTGGCGGCATCGGGGCCGAGTTGAGGGCCGCCGGCATGCACGATCTCGGTCCGGCCATCCAGGCTGTGCAGGGTGAGCGTGTTGGGCACTTCCTGCCGCCAGACGAGGCCGCCCTCGTCGCCATAGACGCGGATGCGCAGCCCGTTCATCTCGCCAACCTCGATCTGGCTGGCGAGCAGCACGCCGCGCGCACCATTGTCGTAGCGCAGCAGGACGGTGCAATCGTCGTCGACCGGACGGCCCGGCACCACTGCTGCCAGATCAGCGAGCAGTTCAACCACTTTCAGCCCGGTAACGAACTCGGCCAGCTGGAAGGCGTGCGTGCCGATATCGCCGATGCACCCGCCCGGGCCCGAGCGCGCAGGATCGGTGCGCCATTCGGCCTGCTTGCCCACCGCCTCGCCCGCGAGCCAGCCTTGCGGATATTCGACTACCAGCTTGCGGATGGTGCCCAGCGCCCCCGCCGCGATCCTGGCTCGGGCCTCGCGCACCAGCGGATAGCCGGTATAGGTATGGGTGAGCGCATAAGGCAGCCCGGCGGCAGAGACGCATTCAGCCAGTTCCTGCGCCTCGGCCAAGGTCGCGGTGGCGGGCTTGTCGCTGATGACGGGGAAGCCTGCGGCGAGCGCCGCGCGCGCAGCGGGCAGATGGTGGTGATTCGGGCTGACGATGCTGACGAAATCGATCCCGTCCTCGCGCGCTCTTTCGCCCGCGGACATGGCGTCGAGCGAGGGATAGGCGCGCTCCGGATCGATGCGATAGCTTTCGCCCGCCTCGCGGCTGCGCCCGGCATCGCTGGAAAAGCACCCTGCGACCAGCTCGATCTCACGGTCCATTTCCGCTGCAATCCGGTGAATCGGCCCGATGAACGAGCCTGGGCCGCCACCAATCAATCCCATTCGCAAACGCCGCATCGTCGATCCGCTCCTGCCTGTCATTTTCGAATTCATATTCTAGTTTGTACCGATCGCGCTCGTCAAGGCAGGTTGTGCGCAAGGCTGCTCCGGGCAAAGCTGAGGCTTGACCGGAGCAGCAACGCGCCATAAACTCGAATGCATATTCTAATAATCAGCCGGATCGGCGGCAGGAGAGAGCAGTGCAGGCATTGGCCAATTTCTATCGGGACCTTACCCTCAAGCCGCAGGGCGTCATCGTGGTGCTCGCGGCGTTCCTGCCGATCATCGCGATCGTCGCCATGGGGCCTGCGGTCCCTGCTATGATCCAGCATTTCGCCAATGATCCCGAGGCGCGCGCCAAGGTGCCCGCGATGATCGGCGCGCCGGGCCTGGCCATGGCGCTGATCGCGCCGTTCGCGGGGCTGCTGGTCGACCGCTACGGACGTCGTTCGCTGCTGCTCTTGTGCACCGCGCTCTATGGCGTGTTTGGTGCCGCGCCGCTGTTCCTCAACGACCTTGATCATATCTATTATTCGCGGCTGCTGCTCGGCGTGTCCGAGGCGGGAATCCTGACTGTCGTCAACACGCTGATCGGTGATTACTGGGACGACAAAGGCCGCAAGAACTGGCTGTTCCTGCAGGGGCTGCTCGGCCCCTTCCTCGCTGGGTTCGTCGCGCTGATCGTCGGTTTTGCCACGACCGTGCAGTGGAACGGCGTGTTCCTGGTCTATCTCGTCGCCTTCCCCATCTGGGCAGCGATGTTTGTCTGGCTGTTCGAGCCCAAAAAGGCCGCGGACAAGGGCGTCACCATCGCCGCTGCGCCCGACGGGCGGAAAACCCCCTTCCCGCTGATCAGCCTGATCCAGGTCGCTTCGGTGACGCTGTTCTGCTCGATGCTCTATTACGTGTTCATCATCAACGGCGCGCTGGTCTTCCGCGAGGTGGGCGTAACCGAGCCGCAGAATTACGCCGCGATCATCTTCATCCCGCAATTCTTCATCCTGGCAGGCGCTGCCCTGTTCAAGCTGCTGTCGGATCGGAGCCACGCGGTGCAACTGGGAACGTTCCTGTCGCTGATGGGGCTGGGCCTGGCCGGCATGGGCCTTGCGCATACGCCCGTAATCATGGCCGCTGCGCTGATCGTGCAGCAGACCGCCGCGGGCATGGCGGTGCCTTCGCTGATCAACTGGACGCAGACCAAGTTCGACTATCACCATCGCGGCACCGGCATGGGCATCTGGACAGCCTCGTTCTTCCTGGGCCAGTCGCAGTCGCCACGGATGGTTCACATGATCGATGCGAGCGCCGGATCGATGCAGGGCGCATTTCTGATCGCCGGCTGTGTCGCGCTGGGCGGCGCGGTGCTGGCGATTGTCACCAGCCTTGCTGCACGTCCGCAAGTGGTCAGGGCATGATGCTGCGCGCGCTCGTCTGTGCAACGGCACTGGCCCTCGCCCTGCCCGTCCAGGCGCAACACACTCCTGCCTTCCAGTTCAGCGATGCGGCACGCGCCGATTATCCCGGTGAAATCGTCCTCCGCACCGGCCTCGGGCAGCCGAAGGAAGAATGGTTCCGCCAGGATGGCGCCTTGCAGGTGCGCAACATCAGCCAGGCCACACTCACCCCGTTCCTGCCCGATCCCAAATCGGCGACCGGTGCGGCGGTGATCGTGGCGCCCGGAGGCGGCTTTCTGGGGCTCGCGATCGAGGATGAAGGCTTTCGCGTCGCCCGCTGGCTCGCCGATCACGGCATCGCGGCCTTTGTGCTGAAATATCGCGTGCTGCCCACGCCGGCCGACCCTGCGATCTTCCGCCGCGAGCTGGTGGCGGTGCGAACCGGCAAGGGCCAGGCCAGTTTCCGTCCGCCCGCCGACACCCCGCCCGAGGCGCTGGCCGACGGACAGGCCGCGTTGCGCCATGTGCTGATGCAGGCTAGCGAATATCGGATCGACCCCAGGCGCACCGGCATGATGGGTTTTTCGGCCGGCGCCTTCCTGACGCTGTCGGTGATGTCCGCCGATGCGCCCGATGCACGCCCTGCCTTTATCGCGCCGATCTATGGACGGCAGTCTGCGGTGGCGATGCCCGCCAAGGCACCGCCGATGTTCGCGCTGATCGCGGCGGACGATCCGCTGTTCGCCCGCGATGGCTTTGCGCTGGTCGATGGATGGCGCAAGGCCGGCGCACCGGTCGAGTTCCACTTCCTGCAAAATGGCGGTCATGGCTTCGGCCTCGGGCGCGCCGGAACCACCAGCACCGACTGGATTTACGGTTTTCACCGCTGGCTTGACGTGAACGGCATGCTGGCTTCGGAACCTTGACTCGCATTTCGCGGTTGCACAAAGTCAATCTTCGCCGCATGTCGGCTGCCACGTAAAGGTGCGATGACGGAAAACTTGATGCCAAACCTGCCCCTGCCCTCCCCTTTCTGCACGCAAGGAGCCGCGCCATGCCCGGCAGCGTGAAGAAGAAGAAGCAGGAGGCTGCGAACGGCTTTGCGGTCGCCGATGTCAGCCGCAAACCGCAACAGGGCCGCTCGCTGGCATCGCTCAAGCGCATGCTGGAAGCCGCACGCGAGCTGATGCTCGAGCGTGGCAGCGAGGAATTCACGCTGCAGGAAGTCAGCGAGCGCGGCCAGGTGTCGATCGGCTCGATCTATCTGCGCTTCGAGAGCAAGGACAATCTGGTACGCGGCGTCATCGCCGAGGCGCTGGAGGAACAGTCCGCCGAGGAAGCCGCCATGGTCCAGCGGCTGAGCACCGAATGCGCGGATCTGGCCAGCTTCGTCTTCGAATATGTCGAAGGCTATGCCGAGGTGCTGCGCAAGCACGCCCCCTTGCTGCGCCTCACGATGATGCGCGCCGAACATGATCCGCTGGTTGCGGCCCCGGGCAAGCAATATGCGCTGCGCGCGGAAACCGATGCGACCCAGGCCATGCTGGCGCATGCTGCGGAATTCGGCGGCGAGGATGCCAGGGACCATGAGGTCAAGGCGCAGTCGGGTTATCACGTGATCTTCGCCACGCTGGCGCGCCAGCTGAGCCTGGGATCGACCGGCGAGTCCGCCCATGCCTATGACTGGAACCTGATGAAGCGCGAACTGGCACGCATGTGCCTGGCCTATCTGCGCGCGGATTGACAATCGCCAAGGCTTAATTAGAGTTCTGATTCTAATAATGGCGCAACGGTAGAGCTGCGCCGGAATCAGGAGACGAGGCCATGGCATCTGCCCCCCCTCTTGCGCAGCGCCTGTCTTGGCCGCAGCGTCTGGCATGGATGGTCTGCGCCATGCCCGAGCTGGTGAAATCTTTCGCCTGGGACGCCTTCGTGCTGTTCTTCTATGCGCAGGTGGTGGGCCTTTCGGGCTGGCTGATCGGCATCGCGATCGCGGTGATCATCGTCTTTGACACATTGGTCGATCCCTGGATCGGGGCGTTTTCCGACCGCTTGACCGGCACCCGGTTCGGACGACGGCACAGCCTGATGTTCGCCGCGATCCTGCCGTTCAGCATCGGCATCGCCATGGTGTTCGCGCCGCCAGCAGGCCTAGCGCAGGTGCAAATTCTCGCCTGGCTGCTCGGCTGGGGCCTCCTCGCGCGCTGCGGCATCTCGTTCTGGACGGTGCCCGCTTATGCGCTGGGGGGTGAGCTGACCAGCGACACGGTCGAGCGGCGGCTGGTCGCGGTGCTGCGCAATATCGGCAACCAGCTCGTCATCCTCACCGTCCCGGCGGTGGCGTTCGAAGTCTTCTTCGTCGCCTCCCCCGCCTTCCCCAAGGCGCAGCTCAATCCTGCTCCCTATCCCGGTTTCGGGCTGTTCGTCGCGATCCTGGGCGGCACGCTGATGCTGCTTGGCGCGCTTGGCACCTATCGCCGCGCGCGCCAGATCGAGGCGCAGGAGAGCTTCAAGCCGAAAAGCGAAGAAGGCAGCGGCCCCATCGCGGTGCTGCTGCGGATGGTCCGGGCGATCCGCATCACACCCAATATCGGCAAGCTGCTGCTGGTCGCATTCCTGGTGCTGTTCGTGAACTCGGTGATCAACCAGCTCTCGCTGCACCTCGCCACCTATTTCTGGCAGCTCGACCCCAGCTGGACCCCGCGCCTGCTGATGGCAGCGACCTTCGGATCGCTGCTGGCGATGCTGCTCGCGCCGCTGTTCCTCAAGCTGTTCTCGACCCGTCAGGCGATGGTCATCGGACTGTGCGGCTTCTTTGCGGTGCAGGCGCTCGCGGTGCTGCTGCCTTTGGGCGGGTTTGCCCCGGCTGCCGGAACCGCTGCAATCGGCGCGCTGATCGCGGGCCTGCGTTTTCTCGGTGGCCTGGCCTATGGCCTGTATGTCGTGCCCTTCAACGTCATCACCTACGAGATCGGCGACGAGCACGCCTATGACACCGGACGCCCCGCCCAGGGGCTGGTCTCGAGCTTCATGTTCATCGGCCTGCAACTGGGCAGCGGCGCGGTAGCGCTGCTGGCGGGATCGTTCCTCGGCGTGATCGACTTTCCGGTCGGCCTGCCCGTGGAGGCCATGCCGCAGGACAAGGTCGATGCGCTCGCCTGGTTCGTGCTGGCGCTGGTGACGCTGGCGGGCGGCGCGATGGCGTGGCTGGTCAGCACGTTCAGGATCAATCGCGACAAGGTCGATGCCCTGCGCACGGCACCGGCGGAAGGAACAGCATGATGCGAAACAAGACCCTTTTCCTCGCCCTGGCCGCCGCGCTGACATACGCCTGCACGGCCGCGCCGCTGGCCAGCCCGACCGAGGCGAACCGGGCGATCGTCGAGGATTTTGCGCGCATCTTCTATACCGAGCGCGACGTGCGCCGGGCGTTCGAAAGGCATGTCGCGCCGGACTATATCCAGCACAATCCGGGGATAGCCGATGGCCGGGAGGCGGCGATCAAGGCGCTGACGCCGATGTTTTCCCGGCCCGAGGCGCGCTTTGAAGTGAAGCGCATCCTGGTCGATGGCGATCTGGCGGCGATCCATCTGTTCGGGCGCGGAGATCCTGCCACGCCGGGCGCGGCGGTGGCCGATATCTACCGGCTGAAGGATGGCAAGATCGTCGAGCATTGGGACATATTGCAGCCCATCCCCACCAGGTCCGCCAATCCGCACCCGATGTTCTGAGCGAATGGCAAGAGAAGGGGCGCGGACCGCAAGGCCCGCGCCCCTTTTTTCGTCAGGACCGGATCAATGGCCGGCGAATATCCGGCGGCACATCGCCTGGTGCTTTTCGACCTGATCGAAGCCGTCATCGCCCAGATAGGCATGGCCTTCCCATTCGCTCACCAGCGTGCCGGTGAAGCCGCCGTCACGGAACAGCGGAAGAATGGTCTCGTAATCGATCGCTTCCTCGCGGCCATCGTCGCCCATGCCGTAGAACTTGCCATGGATGTGGATGGTGCGGTCAACCAAAGCCGCCCAGCTCTTGGGGTCGTGGTTCGACAGAATGAAGAAGGCGAGGCTGGCGGCCTGGATATGGTCGGGCTCATGCCCCTCCTTCAGCGCCCATTCGCGCAGTCGGCCGGCCTTTTCGTGGCTCATGCCCGGCTCGACCCAGACCTCTTTCAGCTTGTCGAGCAGGCTTTCCTTCGCGCCCTTTGCGCGCGCGGCGTTGAGCATCGATTCGGGGATGCGGCTCGCCGTGCCGCCGAAATCGGGAATCCAGCCGAGATAGGGCGTGTCGAGCTTGTCGTACATCTCGCCATAGGCCTGGACCGCAGGGTGACCGGCCCACATCGGCGCGTGCACTTCCACGCCCATGCGGATGTCGAGCTCTTCGGCATAGGGCGCGATCTCGGGCAGCAGCTCGACCGGCAGCGCGAACTGATAGCGCACCAGGCTGAAGCCCATCTTCTTGGCCGAGCGCAGCTGGCGCTTGTGATATTCGACCAGGGTTGCATCGTCGATCGGCTGTGCTCCGGGACGCAGGAAGCGGTCCGAGTTGATCGCGCACGAGGTGGCGTTGAGCCCCGCCTCGGCCATCATCGCCTTGAACTGCTCGGCAAATTCATCCGACACGTCGGGGAATTCGCGGAAATTCTGAAAGCCGATGATCTCGATATTCGGCCCCATGCCGCGCCGGGCGACTTCGTTGAGCAGGCCGTCCAGCTCGAACTTGCGGTTGAGCCAGGCATTGGTGAACGAATAGAGCGTGACGCCGGTCTGCGGGCCGGTGCTGGTTGCGGTGTTGGTCATGTCGATCAGGTCCTTCAGGCGACGCGTAGCGTCTGCGTCTGGGTGTTGGCGCGCTTCATTCCGGGGATGTAGGGCGGGCTGATGAACATGCTCAGCGCCACCTCATGCTCGCTGCCGGGCGCGGCGCTCTGGCCGGGGATATGGAGAAAGGCGCTGTCGCGGACGAACCAGAAGGCATTGGTTTGCTCGCCCAGATCCTTGAGCGGCCATACCGAGCCGTCGAACTCGACCCTGGCGTCGGACAGGTCCACTGGCGCGCCATCGATGTGCACCGAATCGATCTCGACAATGGAAAACGGCAGCGACCTGTACCAGGGCAGGCGCATGGCCAGGCGCAGCCCTTCGGGCGTCGCACTCAGCCCCTCTTCTCCGATGATACGTTCGACCGGAAGCATCGCTCTCTCCTCGCTTAATTAGAATGCTGTTTCTAATTGTCGCTTGACAGCCGGTCAAGGCTGGTGTTGAAAAAATCAGAACAACAGTTCTAGATTGTGCGCTCGTTTTCTGCAGCGCTGCCAGGGGAGAGGGGCTTGGCCCGGTTCGACTATATCATCGTGGGCGCTGGCTCGTCGGGCTGCGTGCTCGCCAACCGGCTCAGCGCCGATCCGCGTCATCAGGTGCTCCTGATCGAGGACGGCGGGCGCAACGACCATCCATTCATCCTGATGGCGGGCGGCTTCGTCAAGATCATGGGCAATCCCGCCTATTTTCGCGCCTATCCGGTCGCACAGCAGCCCGGCCGACGACAGGAAATGCACGCCTATGGCCGAGGCCTCGGCGGTTCTTCGGCGATCAACGGCACCTGGTATCTGCCCGGCATGCCCGGCGACTATGACGGCTGGGCGGCCATGGGCCTGACCGGCTGGGGCTGGGACGAGATGGCGCGCTGCATCCGCAAGGTCGAAAACTACCGCGCGCCCGGTGCGCATCCCGGTCGCGGCCATGACGGCGAGCAGCAGATCACCCCGTCCGACTACAAGGGCCCCGTGTTCGAGGCGCTGGCCGGGGCCTTCGCGCAAGGCGGCATGCCCTGGGTGGACGATATCACCACGCCCGGCATCACCGGCGCGGGTCGCTCGCAATATACGGTCGATCGCGCCGGCCAGCGCCAGTCAACGTATGAGGCGTTTGTCGAACCGATCCGCCACCGCCCCAACCTCACCATCATCCACCCCGTTGCCGTCACCCGGCTGACCGTCGCCGAGGGCCGCGTCACCGGCGTGGTGACCGAGCGCGAGGGCGTGGAGGAAACGCACCAGGCGGGCGAGGTGATCGTCAGCGCGGGCGTCTATGGCTCGCCGCAGCTGCTCCAGCTGTCAGGAATCGGACCGGGAGCGGAACTGCAGCGGCTGGGCATTCCGGTCGCGCACGAGCTGGCCGCCGTGGGCCAGAATTTCGCCGATCACCAGAAGATGGGCGTCTCGTTCGACCTCCACAACAATCCCGGCAACAATCGGGAATTCCTCGGCTGGCGGCTCTATCGCAACGCGATCCGCTATTTCCTCACCCGCACCGGCCCGCTGGCGCGCGTCGGCATGCCGATCACCGGGCTGATCTCGACCGAGGGGCTCGACGACTGGCCCGAATTCCAGGTGGCCGCGGCGCCCTTTGCGATGCGCACGATCAACGAGATGGCCGAACGGCCGGGGAGCCCGCTGACCGACCGGCCCGGCCTCACCTTCTCGGGCTATCACCTGCGCCCGAAGAGCCGCGGCACGGTCACGCTCACCTCGCCCAGCCATCGCGACGCGCCGGTGGTCGACCCGAAAATGTGGTCCGACCCTTATGACCAGCAAAAGGCGCTCGAACTGTTCAAGCTCTTCCGCAGGCTCGCCAGCATGCCCGCGCTCGCGCCCTATATCGGCGATGAGCGCATGCCCGGCGCTGCGATCCAGGACGAGGACGCCCTGATCCCCGAGGTGCGCAAGATGACCGAATGCGGCCTGCACGGCACCGGCACCTGCTCGATGGGCACCGATGCCGCGAACTCGGTGGTCGATGCGCGCTGCCGGGTACACGGCCTGCAAGGTCTGCGCGTGGTCGATTGCTCGATCATGCCGACGCCGGTTTCGGGCAACACCAATGGCCCCGCGATCGCGCTGGCCCAGCGCGCGGCCGAGCTGATCCTGGAAGACGCGCGGGGCTGAACGTATGTTTCTGGGCATCGACATCGGCACTTCGGGGGTCAAGGCGGTATTGCTGGGCGCGAAGGGTCATGTCATCGCCCATGCCAGCTCTGCCCTCACCGTGCAGCGCCCGCACCCGCTCTGGTCCGAACAGGACCCGGCGGCCTGGTGGAACGCCACGCAAGCGGCAGTGCTCGCGCTGCCCGCCGATCTGCGCGCGCGAGTCGAGGCGGTGGGCCTTGCCGGACAGATGCACGGTGCGACGCTGCTGGGTGCAGACGATCGCCCCTTGCGGCCTGCGATCCTGTGGAACGACGGGCGCAGCCATGCCGAATGCGCCGCGCTGGAGGCTGCCGTGCCCGATCTGCGCAGCATCGCGGGCAATATCGCGATGCCCGGCTTCACCGCGCCCAAGCTCGCCTGGGTGCGCGCGCACGAACCCGAAATATTCGCCGCGACCCGCAGCGTGCTGCTGCCCAAGGATTATGTCCGGTTGGTGATGACCGGCGAGAAGATCAGCGACATGTCCGACAGCGCGGGCACGCTCTGGCTCGATGTTGCAAGGCGCGACTGGTCGGACGAACTGCTCGCCGCGACCGGGCTCGACCGATCGCAGATGCCGCGCCTGGTCGAAGGCAGCGCTATCGGTGGCACGCTGCTGCCCGAGGTTGCGGCGCGCTGGGGCATGGGCAGCGTGCCGGTGGCGGGCGGCGCGGGCGACAATGCGGCAGGCGCAGTCGGCGTCGGCGTGGTGCGCGATGGCGATGCGCTGCTCTCGCTCGGCACCTCGGGCGTGATCTTCGTCGCCACCGACCGGTTGCGGGCCAATCCCGATGGCGCGGTGCATGCCTTCTGCCACTGCCTGCCGGGCCTGTGGCACCAGATGAGCGTGCACCTGTCCGCTGCCGTGTGCCTCGATTGGGCCGCGGCGATGATGCACCTCGACGTCCCCGATCTGCTCGCCGCCGCCGAAGAGGCTGGCGCCGGTCAGGGCAGCGAACTCTTCCTGCCCTATCTGTCGGGCGAGCGCACACCGCACAACGACCCGCATGTGCGCGGATCCTTTCTGGGCCTTGGCCATGACAGCAGCCCAGGGCGCATGGCGGCGGCGGTGCTGGAGGGCGTCGCCTTCGCGCATGGCGATGGCCTGGCCGCGCTTCAGGCCGCTGGGACCCGGATCGAGAGCCTTTCGGTGATCGGCGGCGGCGCGCGATCGACCTGGTGGGGCCGCATCATCGCATCGGCGCTGAGCGTTCGGCTGGATTATCTCGACGGCGGTGAGGTCGGCCCGGCGCTGGGCGCGGCGCGGCTGGCGCAGATCGCCGCCACCGGCGCCGATCCTGCCAGCGTCTGCACCCGCTCGCCGGTGCGCGAGAGCATTGCGCCCGATCCCGAGCTGGCCGAGCGGCTGGCGCCCAGGCTGGCGCGCTTCCGCGCCGCCTATGCCGCCATAAGAACGATCTGAGAGGAAACCCGCATGTCCGCCGAATATTTTGCCGCCTTCGACACCGTCCGTTACGAAGGGCCCGACAGCACCAATGACCTCGCCTATCGCTGGTACGACAAGGACCGGGTGGTGATGGGCAAAAGGATGGAGGACCATCTGCGCTTTGCCGTGTGCATGTGGCACAGCTTCTGCTGGCCGGGCAGCGACGTGTTCGGCGCGGGCACCTTCAACCGCCCCTGGCTGCAAGGGCCGATGGACGCCAAGAACGCCGCCGCCAAGCGCGAGGCGGCGCTCGCCTTTGTCGAGAAGCTCGACCTGCCTTTCTATTGCTTCCACGATGTCGACGTGATGGCCGATGCCGAGAATATCGGCGACTTCCGCAGCAGCTTTGCCGAGGCCGTCGATCATCTCGAGGCACTGCAGGCGCAACACGGCCGCAAGCTGCTCTGGGGCACCGCCAACCTGTTCAGCCACCCGCGCTACATGGCGGGCGCGGCGACCAATCCCGATCCGGAAGTCTATGCCTGGGCCGCATCGCAGGTGCGCGATGCACTGGACGCGACGCATCGCCTGGGCGGCGCGAACTATGTGCTCTGGGGCGGGCGCGAGGGCTATGATTCGATCCTCAACACCGAGATCGGCACCGAGCAGGAAAATTTCGGCCGGTTCCTCAGCCTCGTCGTCGATCACAAGTACCGCATCGGCTTTACCGGCACGATCCTGATCGAACCCAAACCGCACGAGCCGAGCAAGCATCAATATGATTTCGACACGCAGACCGTCTATGCGTTCCTCAAGCGCTTCGGGCTGGAGAACGAGGTCAAGGTCAATATCGAGGCCAACCACGCCACCCTGTCCGGCCATACGTTCGAGCATGAAATTGCCATGGCGCGCGCGCTCGGCATCCTGGGGTCGATCGACGCCAATCGAGGCGACCCGCAAAATGGCTGGGATACCGACCAGTTCCCCAATTCGGTCGAGGAGCTGACGCTTGCCATGCTCGAGGTGCTGCGCGCAGGGGGCTTAGGCAATGGCGGCTTCAACTTCGATGCCAAGGTGCGCCGCCAGTCGATCGACGCGGTGGACCTTTTCCACGGCCATATCGGCGGGGTGGACACCATCGCCCGTTCGCTGCTGCGCGCCGCCGCGATCATCGAGGATGGCCGGCTCGAGGCGTTCCGCGCCGAGCGCTATGCCGGGTGGAAGGGTGAACTCGGCCAGATGATCCATGCCGAAGGCACGACGCTTGCGGCCATCGCCGACCGCGCCGTAAGCGCCAACAGCGCGCCCGAATTGAAGTCGGGCCGTCAGGAATATTGCGAGAATCTGGTCAATCGCTTCTGAGATCGCGCACCCCTCGCGTCCGCTTGTGACGCAAGGGGTCGCATGATAGCCTTGAGCCATCATGGCAGAGGCCGAACAGCACGCCGCCGTCATCCGGTCGGCCATCGCCTCCCCCGCTGCGGCGGCGCAATCCTCGCTGGCTGCCTCCTGGTGCCGATCGGCGCTGCGCCACGGGCTCGACCCGGCGCATGGCCCGGCCGCAGACCGGCTCGATGCGGTGCGGCTGGCCGAGGCGCGGCAGGCCAATGCCCGGCTGCTCCACCATGCCCGGCCCGTGCTCGACACGCTTGCGCGCAGCATCGTGCGCACCGGGCGCTGCCTGCTGCTCACCGACGGCAACAGCCTGATCCTGGAAGGTCGGATGACCGATGGCGATGCCGCGATGTTCGACCGCGCGCGGCTCGTCGCCGGCGAATGCTGGTCGGAAGCCGCGGAAGGCACCAACGGCATCGGCACCTGCGTGGTCGAGGACCGCCCCGTCGCGATCCTCAAGGACCAGCATTTCCTCAGCAGCAACACCCAGGTGAGCTGCATGGGCGTGCCGATCCACGGCGCGGACGGGGGGATCATCGCGGCTCTCGACGTCTCGACCAACCGCTATGACCACGACCTCGATACCACCGCGCTGGTGATGGCCGCGCTGCAGGACGCGGCGGGCTCGGTCGAGCGGCTGATGTTCGCCGATGCGTTCAGCGATTGCCGCATCGTCCTGCTCGACCAGCAGACACATGGCCAGGCCGCGATGGTGGCGGTCGATCGCGACGATCTGGTGATCGGGGCGAGCCGCGCCGCGCGCCACCACGCGCTGCTCGCCGGAGTCAGCGCGGCTGCGCCCGTGCCGCTCGCCGATCTGTTCGGCCTGCCCGAAGAGGACCCGCTTGCCGCTGCAGAACGACGCGTACTGCGTCAGGCGCTCGCCCGGTGCGGCGGCAATGTCGCCGCTGCAGCGCGCAGCCTCAAGATCGGCCGCGCGACCTTCTATCGCCGCATGGAGCGCGCCGGACTGAACTGATTGCAGGGCCGATCTGTCTCACTCTTGAGACAGTTGCTCATTGGAACCTCCGCCGCCCCGCTCGTCCGCGTGCTTCGCCCGTGCAAGCCTCTCTTTCGCAAACCGCCGAGTCCCGGATGTCACGGGCCGGCGACCAAGCGAGAGGAGACACTTCATGGACATGCACACCCCAGCCGCGCTGCTGATGCGCCCGCCGCTGAAGGCGCATTACGACAACTGGATCGGTGGCCGCTGGGTGCCCGCGAAAAGCGGCGCGACCTTCGACAATGTCTCGCCGCTGACCGGCAAGGTCATCGGCACCATCGCGCGTTCGGGTCCTGAGGATATCGAGGCCGCGCTCGACGCAGCCCATGCCGCCCGGGTCGCCTGGGGCCAGACCAGCGTGGCCGAACGCGCGCTGGTGCTCACCCGCATCGCAGACCGGATGGAGGAGAATCTCGCCCATCTCGCCCAGGCCGAGACCTGGGACAATGGCAAGCCGATCCGCGAGACCATGGCCGCCGACCTGCCGCTCGCCATCGACCATTTCCGCTATTTCGCCGGGTGCATCCGCGCGCAGGAAGGCGGCATTTCCGAAATCGACCGCAACACCATCGCCTATCATTTCCAGGAACCGCTGGGCGTGGTCGGCCAGATCATCCCGTGGAACTTCCCGCTGCTGATGGCCTGCTGGAAGCTTGCGCCTGCGCTGGCCGCCGGCAATTGCGTGGTGCTGAAACCCGCTGAGCAGACCCCCGCCTCGATCATGGCGCTAATCGACATTATCGGCGATCTGCTGCCCGATGGCGTGCTCAACATCGTCAACGGCTTCGGGCTGGAAGCGGGCAAGCCGCTCGCCTCATCCAAGCGCATCGCCAAGATCGCGTTTACCGGCGAGACCTCGACCGGGCGGCTGATCATGCAATATGCGAGCGAAAACCTGATTCCGGTCACGCTCGAACTCGGCGGCAAGTCGCCCAACCTGTTCTTCGCCGATGTGATGGCCGAGGATGACGATTATCTCGACAAGGCGATTGAGGGCTTCGTGATGTTCGCGCTCAACCAGGGCGAGGTGTGCACCTGTCCTTCGCGCGCGCTGGTGCAGGAATCGATCTACGACCGGTTCATGGAGCGCGTGCTGAAGCGCGTCGCGGCGCTCAAACAGGCCAATCCGCTCGATCCCGAAACCATGATCGGCGCGCAGGCCAGCGTCGAACAGCAGGCCAAGATCCTGCGCTATATCGATATCGGCCGGGCCGAGGGGGCGGAGGTGCTCGCCGGGGGCGCCGCCGCGCAGCTCGGCGGCGATCTGGCCGGGGGCTATTACGTCCAGCCCACGGTGCTGCGCGGCCACAACAAGATGCGCGTGTTCCAGGAGGAAATCTTCGGCCCCGTCGTCTCGGTCACCACCTTCCGCGACGAGGACGATGCGCTGGCCATCGCCAATGACACGATGTTTGGGCTGGGCGCGGGCGTGTGGAGCCGCGACATCAACCGCTGCTATCGGCTGGGCCGGGGCATCGAGGCGGGTCGCGTCTGGACCAATTGCTACCATGCCTATCCCGCGCACGCGGCGTTCGGCGGCTACAAGCAATCGGGCATCGGCCGCGAGACGCACCGCATGATGCTCGACCATTATCAGCAGACCAAGAACCTGCTGGTGTCCTACGAGCCGAAAAAGCTCGGCTTTTTCTGACACCTGACGCCGGGCGCGGCATCGCGCCGCGCCCGGTCCTCTATGTCAGCCAAGGGCGCAACCTCATGCGGGCAGGTTCGTACGCTCCTCGACCCCCCCTCATAAGGATAAAGCCCCCATGACCCTCAAAGCCGTCGCGATCAATTGTACCCTCAAGCGCTCGGGCAAGGAGAGTTCCTCGACCGATGCGATGATCGAGCTGATCGCCGAGCAACTCTCCAAGCACAAGGTCGAGCTGACCGAGACGATCCGCATCGCCGATTACAACGTGCTGCCCGGCGTCAGCTCCGACGAGGGCGATGGCGACGAATGGCCGGACCTTCGCAAGCGCATCCTTGCCGCCGATATCCTCATTTTCGGCACGCCAATCTGGATGGGCCAGATGTCGAGCATCGCCAAGCGCGTGCTCGAGCGGATGGACGCCTTCATGAGCGAAACCGACGAGACGGGCCGGATGCCCAGTTTTTCCAAGCTCGCGGTCGCGGCGATCGTCGGCAACGAGGACGGCGCGCACCGCATTTCGGCCGACCTGTTCCAGGCGCTGAACGATGTCGGCTTCACCATCCCCGCCGGGGCCGCATGCTACTGGGTCGGCGAGGCGATGGGCAGCACCGATTTCCAGGACCTCGACGAGACGCCTGAAGCAACCTTCGAAACCGCGCGCATGCTCGCCGCCAACACCGCGCATCTGGCCGGGCTGCTCAAGGCCAAGCCCTATCCGGGCGACGAGGAGCATGACGACGAGAGCTGATTTCTGCGGCGCATGACCGTCACGTCCCCGGTTGCACGATGGATCAAGCTTGTATAAGCATACCATCAAAGCAGGAGAGGCGTGATGGTTTATGTGCTGGGCGGATACCAGAGCGATTTTGCGCGCAACTGGGCGCGCGAGGGGCTTTCGATAGGCGACGGGTTCGTCGAGACGGTTCGCGGAGGACTGGATGCGACGCGGCTCGATGCCGACGAGATCGAAAGCGGCCATGTCGGCAATTTCGTCGGTGACCTGTTTGCCGGGCAAGGCCTGCTCGGCGGCTTTTTCGCTTATGTCGATCCCGCGCTCGACGGCCTGCCAACTTCGCGCCACGAAGCGGCCTGCGCCTCGGGCAGTGTATCGGTGCTCGCCGCAGCGGCGGAGATCGAGGCGGGGCGCTATGACCTTGCCTGTGTTGTCGGCATCGAGATGATGCGCAACGTTCCGGGACAGAAAGCCGCGGAAAATCTCGGCGCTGCCGCCTATCATGGGCGCGAATTTGCCGACGCGCAGTTCCTCTGGCCGCGCGCCTTTTCCGATCTCGCCGAGGAATATGACGCGCTCTACGGCCTGAACTACGACCATTTGGGCCGCATCGCCGAGATCAACTTCGCCAATGGCAGGCGCAACCCCGCCGCGCAGACGCGGCAATGGCAGTTCGGCCCGAAGAGCTTTACCGAGGATGACGAGGCCAATCCGGTGGTCGAGGGGCGCACGCGCAAGAACGATTGCGGCCAGGTGACCGATGGCGCAGCGGTCGTCTTCCTCGCCTCCGAAAGCCGTGCCCGCGAATATGCGGCGAAACGTGGCATCCCGATGGAACAGCTGTCGCGCATTGCTGGCTGGGGGCATCGCTCCGCCGCGCTCGGCTATCGCGACAAACGGCGCATCGCGCGCGACAGCGCTTACGTCTTCCCCCAGGTCAAGCGCGCGATCGACGATGCCCGCGCCCGCGCAGGCGTGTCCGGGGTCGAGGCGATCGATGCGGTCGAGACGCACGATTGCTTTGCGATGACCGAATATATGGCGATCGACCATCTCGGCCTGACAGCTCCCGGCGAGGCGTGGAAGGCGGTGGAGGCGGGCGATATCGAGATCGGCGGCAAGCTGCCGATCAACCCCTCGGGCGGGCTGATCGGTCTCGGCCATCCGGTAGGCGCGACGGGCGTGCGCATGCTGCTCGATGCGCATCGCCAGGTCACCGGCCAGGCGGCGGACAATCAGGTCGAAGGCGCGCGCCGCGTGCAGACACTCAATATCGGCGGATCGACCACCACCACCGTCAGTTTCATCGTGGAGCAGGCCGCATGACCGACACCCGTTTCAACCAGTTCAAGCAACTGATCGCCGCTTGGACCCGCAAGGATGCCGAAGCCGTGCTCGCCATGCTGCACGACGATGTCGTCTGGCATTATGCCGCCGCCATCGCCCCGCCCGCGCGCGGCAAGGCCGAGGCGCGCGCGTTCATCGAGCGCTTCGGGTCGACCATCGCAGAGGTCAACTGGCGCATTTTCGCGCATGCCGAGACCGCCGACCGGCTGTTCGTCGAGGGCGTCGACGAATATGTGACGACCGACGGCGTCCGCGTCGCCGCGCCCTATGCCGGCATCATCGAATATCAGGGCGACAAGATCATCGGCTGGCGCGATTATCTCGATCGCGGCACGGTCGATGCGATCAAGGCGGGCAAGCCCTACCCTGCCCAGGTCAAGGAACTGATCGACCGGCCCGCCGCATGACCACGACAATGCTGGCCGATGCCCCGTTTCGCGAGGCGGAGTTCATGCCCGTCGACCTCGATGTCGAGCGGCGCGCCGATGGCATGATCATCCTGAAGAGCCGCGTGCCACTGCGCGCCTTCGACGCCAATATCCCGCGCGCCTTTGCCGAGCGGGCGGCGCTCAAGGGCGATACCCCCGCGATCGGCTGGCGCGGGACGGACGCGCAATGGGCCTATCGCAGCTATACTCAAATCAAGCGCGACATGGACGGCGCGACACGCTGGCTGGCGGAGAATTTCCCGCGCGGCACCCGGCTGCTGATCATCGCGGAAAACAGCCTGCCGGTCGCGGTGATGACCTTTGCTGCCTGGGCTGCGGGGATGATCATCGTGCCGGTGAGCATTGCCTATGGGCTCGCCGGTGGCGATCATACGCGACTTCGTCACGTCATTGCGCGGACCCAGCCGGATGTGATCCTTGCCGAACCGCACCCGGCCATCGCCGCCGCGCTTGCTGCGACCGCGCCGGGCGCGCGCATCGTCAGCAGCGACCCTGCGCCGTTTGCCGATGCCTCCGCCTATGCCGATGTGATCTCCACCGACCCCGGTGCATTTGCAAATGAGGCCATCGCTGCGGTCGATCCAGCTGCACCCGCCATCTACATGCTCACCTCCGGCTCGACCGGCCTGCCCAAGATTGTGCCGCATTCGTTGACCGCGCTCGCCGCGTGCGGGGCGCAGGGGCTGGACATGATCGGCAAGGCCGCGGGCTGGGACGATGTGATGCTCGACTGGCTGCCCTGGCACCATGCCGCAGGCGCGTCCGTCATGCGCACCTGCCTGCTGGAGGGTGGCACGCTGCATATCGACGCGGGCAAGCCGCTGCCCGGCCTGTTCGACCAGACCATCGCCAATCTGCGCGAGATTTCGGTTTCCTATTTCAACAATGTCCCCACCGGCTATGCGATGCTGGTCGAGGCGATGGAGCACGATGCCGAGCTGCGCGCGCGCTTCTTCGCCAAGATGCGGCTGATGCTCTATGGCGGCGCGGGGCTCCCTCAGCCGGTGTACGACCGGTTGCAGGAACTCGCTATCGCCGAGACCGGCCACCGCATCCACATGACCACCGGCTATGGCATGACCGAGACCGTTTCGGGTTGCATGGCGATCCATTTCCCCGCGACGCGCGTCGGCATCGGCCTGCCCGCGCCGGGCCTGTCATTAAAGCTCGTGCCCTGTGACGGCCGCTATGAGGTGCGGCTCGCCGGGCCGAACGTCATGAAAGGCTATCTGGACGAGCCCGAGAAGACCGCCGCCGCGTTCGACGACGAGGGCTATTATCGCACCGGCGATGTCGCAGTGTTCCATGACGAGAACGACTATGGCCAGGGCCTCGCCTTTGCCGGGCGGCTGGCCGAGGAGTTCAAGCTCGCCAATGGCAACTGGGTCTATGGCGGCGCGGTGCGCGAAAAGCTGCTCAAGGCGTGCGATGGCCTGATCGCCGATCTGGTGCTCGCCGATGACGGAAGGCCGTATCTGGCGATGCTCGCCTGGCCCAAGCCGGGCGCGACGCTCGACACGGTGGCCGAGGCGGTGCGCGGCTATAATCGCGAGGCGCGCGGCGGCGCGGTAATCCGCCGGGTCGCGCTGTTCGACACCCCGCCCAATCCAGGCGCGCACGAGCTTTCCGACAAGGGGACGATCAACCGCCGCGCGGTGCTTGATGGGCGGCGCGAATGGGTCGAGCGGGTGTTTGCCGATCCGCCGGACGAGGGCGTTGCCATCACCGGCTAGAACGCTGGAACAATTCATAAAATTGGGAGGAAACGGGATGCTGACGATTCTCGCGATCAATGCGGCTGTGCTGGCCGCATGCTTTGTCGCGCTATGGCTGATCTGTCTGGGGACGCGCGATGTTACCCCGGTGGACAGCTTCTGGGCCTGGGGCATGCTGGTGATGGCCGCTTCCACTTTTGTTCAAGCCGAGGGCGATCCGACGCGGATGCTGATGTTGCTCGCCATCTGCGGCCTGTGGGCGGCGCGGCTGGGGACGTTCATGCTCTGGCGCTGGCGCAGCCATGGGCCCGACCGGCGCTATTCGGCGCTGCTCGGCAAGGCGCAGCAGCACAAGGGCTGGAGCTTCGCGCGCGCCTCGGGCCAACTGGTCTTCGCCACGCAAGCCCCGCTGCTCTTCATCGTCTGCCTGCCGGTGCAGCTGGGCCAGATCGATGCCGCGCCGCCGGTCGGAACGCTGGGCATGATCGGCGCAAGCATCGCATTGTTCGGTATCGCGTTCGAGACGATCGGCGATGCGCAGCTCGTGGCGTTCAAGGCGAAGCCCGAGAACCAGGGCAAGCTGATGACCAGCGGCCTGTGGCGCTATACCCGCCACCCCAATTATTTCGGCGATGCGACGACCTGGTGGGGCCTGTGGCTGATCGCGGCGGAAACCTCGACGGGCCTTGCTGCGATCATCGGACCCGTGCTGCTGACCTGGACGCTGATGAAATGGTCGGGCGCGCCGACGGTGGAAAAGCGGCTCGCCAAGACGCGCGAGGGCTATGCCGAATATGTCGCGCGCACCTCGGGCTTCATCCCGATGCCTCCCAGGCGCGGCTGAAACCGGCGGGTCAGTTGGTCTCGGCCCGCTGACCCAGCCGCTCGGCGGCGGCGCGGAAGCCGGTCTCGATCTCGTCGACTATTGCGCTCACCGGCTCAACGCTGCGCACCGTGCCGACGCCCTGCCCTGCCGCCCAGAGATCCTTCCACTTGGCATGCGGATCGCCGCCATAATCGCGCGTGGCGGGCTTGCCGAGGTCCTTCGGGTCATAGCCGCAGGCGACCAGTGAGGGGATCAGCCAGGACGCGGGCGTGCCTGTAATGGCGGGGCTGACCACGAGATCCTCGATATGGCTGTCGACCACCATCTGCTTGTAGCCCGGCACCGCCATGCTCTCTTTCGCCGCGAGGAAGCGTGTGCCCATGTACACCAGGTCCGCCCCGGCGGCGATCGCGCCCGCCAGCGCCGCGCCATCGGCGATGCCACCGCCGACGCAGATGATGCCGTCGAACTCGGCGCGCAGCGCGGTGATGAAGGCGAAGGGGGAGAGGAAGCCGGTATGCCCGCCCGCGCCCGCCGAGACGCAGACCAGTCCATCTGCGCCCGCCGCCGCTGCCTTGCGCCCCAAAGCCACCGAGATCACGTCCGCCAGCACGATGCCGCCATAGGCGTGGACGGTATCCACCGCCGGCGCCGGGCTGCCCAGCGCCGTAATCACGATCGGCGGCTTGTGCTTCGCAATCAGCGCCAGGTCATCGGCGAGCCGCTGGTTGCTGCTGTGCGTGACAAGGTTTGCCGCCCAGAGGCCGGGCGCGCCTTCCGTCTCCGCCGCGATCCGCGTCATCCACGCATCGAGGTCCGCCGCCGTTCGGCAATTGGGCGTGGGAAAGGCCCCGATAATGCCCGCGCGCGCCGCCGCGATCACCATTTCTGGGCCGGACACCAGGAACATCGGCGCGGCCACCACCGGCAGGCGCAATTTGTCGATTTTCATTCAGATACGCTCCACTATGGTTGCCACGCCCACGCCCTGCGCCCCGGTCGCGACGACCAGGCCCAAAGTGCCGCCGGATTCGGTCAGCGCGTCGATCAGGGTCGAGAGCAGCACGCCGCCAGTCGCGCCCATCGGGTGGCCTTTGGCGACATGACCGCCGCTGACGTTCACCTTGCTCGGGTCGGGCGCGCGGTCGCGCAGGAACTTGGCATGGGTGACCGCAAAGGCTTCCATGAACTCGATTCGGTCCATATCCGCGAGCGTCAAACCGGCCTTGGCCAGCGCCTTGTCCATGGCAGCAAAGCCGGCGGTCAGCGAATCCCAGGGATCGCCCCCGACCTCCTGATGCGCGACGATGCGCGCGATCGCGCCTTCGCGCGGGCCGATCAGCGCCAGCGCCGCGCCATCGGTCATCGGCGGGGCATGCGCGACGGTGTGGCGATGGTCGATCTGCCGGTCGCCCAGAATGTCGCGATAGGCTTCGGCCAGCGGGGGGAAGGCAGGCGGCAAGGATTGCAGCCGCTCGAGCGTCATCGGCCGCACCGCTTCCTCGCGGTCCAGCCCCGCCACCGCGATGCGCGAGGCGAGCAGGCCCGGCTTGGCCTCTGCCGCTGCGGCGCGTGCCTGCGATTCCAGCGCGACCGCATCGAGTTCAGCGCGCGATATCCCCTCCTTCTCCGCGAGCAGATCGGCGGCGAGCGCGACCTGGATGTAGCGCCGGTCGGGCGGCATGTCGGTGGCGGTATAATAATCCGCCTTGTCGGCCATGAAGGCGACTTTGGACAGCATCTCCACCCCGCCGCCCAGCGCCCATTGCGCCTGGCCCGAGGCGACCGAGGCTGCCGCTGCCCCAACTGCCGACAGGCCCGAGGCGCAGAAATTGTTGAGCGTGTGCACCGCGACGCCATCGGGCAGCTCGGCCTTGAACTTGGAAACCAGCGCGATGTGGCCGCCCTGCGCCCCAACCTGGCCGACACAGCCCAGCGTCATGCGCTCGGCGCGCCCGCGCGGATCGTGCCCCCGCGCCTCCATCGCATCGACCAGATGCGCGACCAGCCCGTGCGGCGTCTCGCTGGCCAGCCCGCCATCGGGGCGCGCCTTGCCGCGCGGGGTGCGCAAGGCGACGTGCAGATAGGCCTCGCTCATGCCGGGGCTCTCCACGCGCTGGGGGGCTGAAAGGCGAACAGGCCGGGCGGCGCGGCAATCACGGCGGGGATGGCGTTGATCGCCACCGCGACGGTCGCATCGGTCAGCGCGCGCGACGGCGGCGCGGTCGGATCGGATTCGGTAATGTCCATGGTCAGATGGATATTGGGCCGCCCCTCGATGCGCACATCCCAATGCCCGCGCCCGCCCTCGTGCAGCCCGGGATCGGCGGTCCACAGGATCGACAGGGTGAAGCGCGCGCCGCACGCATAATGCGCGGTCCAGCGCCATTCGGTCGCGGCAACCGTACCCCTGGGGATGGTCCCTGCCGGAATGACGATATCCGCTGGGGCAAGCGTGAGCTGATGATCCGGGTCGATTCGTTCGACCGATGTACCCATCTGGTACCCAGCGAACACCAGCACCTCGGAAAACAGCGCGCGATACAGTTCGGCCAGCGGGCCGGTGCGGATGTCGCGGACGGCAGGATCGCTGCCCAGCCCCATCAGTTCGAACACGAAGGCGGCGCTCGCCATGGCCGAAGCATCGACCGTTTCGCTGACCCGGATATGCTCGACCTCGACCGACATGGCGGTGGCGGCGAGCGCGATGCGTTCGACGATCATGCCAGGGCTGACCCCGACCCCCGCCAGCGTCGCCCCGCCCTCGATCGCGGCGCGGTGCAGCCGTTCGGCATAATCCGGCCCTTGTGCAGCAGGCCAGTGGAAGCCGGCGGTGGAGATCACATTCTTGCCCGATCGCAGCAGCGCCTCGACATCCGGCACCAGCGCGTCATAGGGCAAGGTGATGCGCGGCGTGTGGATCACGACATCGGCGTCCGTTGCCAGCGTCTGCGCCAGGTCGTTCGTCGTCAGCACCCCGGTCAGCGGACGCCGGGCGATCTCGCCGGCATCCTTGCCCGCCTTGTCTGCCGAATAGACATGCACGCCCGCCAATGTCAGCGCGGGATCGTTGATGATCCGGCGCAACGCGGTGCGCCCCATCGCGCCGGTCGCCCATTGAATGACATTGCAGGTCATGCCCGCCCTCCCCTTCTGCCGTCTCTTCTGGAAGCCGAATAATCGCACTCCGCGCCGCAGCTCTGGCTTGCCTTGGGCTTAGGTATCTTTATGAAAGTTGTAAAGCACAGACAGGAGAGAGCGATGTTTCTGACCCCGGCAGAGAGGATTGCGGACTATCAGGCGCGCGGCTGGTGGGAGGGGAAAAGCGTCGATGCGCTGTTTTGCAAAGCGGTGGCCGAACGCGGCGACGCGCTGGCGCTGGTCGATCCGCTTAACCGCGACACGCTCGACGGATGCGCGCCCGAACGGCTGAGCTGGACCGAACTCGATGCCAGGGTCGACACGATGGCCGCCGCGCTGATCGAACTGGGGCTGAAGCGCGACGACGTGGTCTGCGCACAGCTGCCCAACACCGTCGATGCGGTGATCCTGTTCCTCGCGGTCGCGCGGCTGGGGCTGATCATCAGCCCGATCGTGATGCAGTATCGCGAGCATGAGCTGGGCCATATCCTCTCGCTCACCGATGCCCGCGCCTTCGTCACCGTGCCCGCCTTTCATGGCCATGACTATGCAGCGATGGCGGCGGGACTGATCGCCCAGCGCCCCGGCATGATGCTGCTGACCATGGGAGCGGCTGAGCATGGCGCCGACCTCAAGGCCCTCGCTGCCAGTGCCGATCCGGCGAGCGTCGCTCCCTGGTGCGCCGCGCATCCGGTGCAGGGCGGCGAGGTGCTGACCATCTGCTGGACCTCCGGCACCGAGGCGCGGCCCAAGGGCGTGCCGCGCGATCACAACCATTGGCTGCTCAACGCTAAGGTGGTCGTCTGGGGCACCGGCATGCAGCCGGGCGATGTACTGCTCAACCCCTTTCCGCTGGTCAATATCGCCTCGATCGGCGGGCTGATGCTGCCCTGGCTCGAGGTGCGTGGCACGATGGTGCTGCACCATCCGTTCGACCTAGGCGTGTTCCTGAAGCAGATCGCGGCCGAGCGCGTCACCTATACCATCGCCCCGCCTGCGGTACTGACCGCCTTGCTCAAGCAGCCGCAGATCGCCGCGTCGGTGGACCTGTCCTCACTGCGCGCGATTGGCAGCGGATCGGCTCCGCTCACGCCTTGGCTGATCGAAGGCTGGGCAGAGACGCACGGGATCGAAATCTGCAACATCTTCGGATCGAACGAGGGCATGGCTCTGATGTCCTCGCCCGGCGACGTGCCCGACCGGGCCGAACGCGCGCATTATTTCCCGCGTTTCGGCGCCGAAGGAGTGGAGTGGGACAGCCCCGTCTCTGCGGTCATGCGCACGAGGCTGGTCGATCCCGATACCGGCGCGATCATCACCGAGCCGGGCCAGCCCGGCGAGATGCACATTGCAGGCGGCACGGTCATCTCGGGCTATTGGCGCTCGCCCGAGCTCAATGCGGCGAGCTTCGACGGCGAATGGTTCCGCACCGGCGACCTGTTCGAGATCGCGGGAGATGGCGCGCTGTCGCGCTTCTACCGTTTTGTCGGACGCTCGAAGGAGATCATCGTGCGCGGCGGGGTGAACATCTCCCCGGCGGAGATCGACGAGCTGCTGGTCAGCCTGCCGGGTGTGCGCGAGGCGGCGAGCGTTGGTATTCCCGATGCCGATCTAGGCGAGCGGATTGCGGTCGCGGTGGTGGTCGATGACGGCGTCACCCCGCCCGATGTTGCGGCGGTCGGCGCGCATCTCGCAGCGGCGGGCGTGGCGGTGTTCAAGCGGCCCGAGCGGCTGGTCGTTCTGCCCGCATTGCCGCGCAACGCGATGAACAAGGTAGTGCGCGCCGATCTGCGCGCGGCGGTGCTGGCGGCGCTGGAGAGTTAGGCGGCGCTCAGGCCGCCGTCGCCATCATCCGTTCGCGCCGCGCTGCCCGCTCGCGCAGCGCTTGCTTGTCGCGCTCCAGCACCTCGCGCTCAACCCAGTGCGAGTGCGTGCCGCTGCTGATCTTGTGCGGCAGCGCGATGCGGCAGATGGGGCCATCGGCAAAGCGCTTGCAGTCGATGATGATGCACTCGGACGTGCCCTGGTTCTCGTCGATCACAAAGCTCACCAGATAGCCGTCATCCTCGTCCTCTGCTCCCACGCGCGGGGCGAACGGCGCTTCGGAGGCATAGCGGCCCTCGGGCAGCGTGATCGTGGTCGATTCGCCGGTTTCCAGGTCGTGCTTGACGAAGCCGTTGAACAGGAACCAGCCGGGCCTGGTCGTGGTCGAATAGGCATAGCGATAGGGCTGCGCCAGATAGCGCTGGTTGATCATGCCGAATTCGACCAGCTGATCGCCCAGCGACTGCTCGCGCGTCTCGCCGGTCCGCAAGTTGAACCGCCAGCGGTGGAGCGTGGGCCGGAAGCTGTTCTCGTCGATATGCGCCATCATCGCGCCCAGCCCGCCATCGTGCGGCAGCGGATCGGGCGTGGGATTGTTCTGGAAATAGCCGTCGAGCACCACCTCGTCGCCCTCTTCCCAGGCGTTCAACCAGTGCAGCACATAGGTCGGCGCGGCATCGAACCAGCGGATGTCGCTGGGGTCGTTGCGGTTCACCAGCGCGAAGCGTGAGGGCAGATCGTGCAGCCGCACCGCATGGATATTGTGTTCGAGCAGCGCCTCGTCCCAGAAGACCGGGAAGTCGTTGAGGATCGCCCAGTTCTCACTGAACGCCATGTCGTGCGGCAGGCGCGGCCCCGGCAGCGGCACCGGCGTGTAGCTCTTGAGCCTGCCGTCGGCATCGACCACGCCATAATGCATGTACGGCGCGTGCTTCGAATA
Organism: Blastomonas sp. CCH9-A1; assembly: GCF_001557175.1. NCBI lineage: Bacteria > Pseudomonadati > Pseudomonadota > Alphaproteobacteria > Sphingomonadales > Blastomonadaceae > Blastomonas > Blastomonas sp. CCH9-A1. The sequence continues at coordinate 57,821 of NZ_LSHM01000005.1, read as the reverse complement.
GTTGAAGAACAGCAGTTCGCCGGTGCGCTCATCCACCTTGGGATGCGCCGAGATCCCGTCGATCGGCACCCAGGGCGCGGGGCCCAGCTGCTCGAGCGTTTCGGGGTCCATCACATAGCCCTCGCCGCACTGGTAGAAGGTGGCGATCGCCTGGCCAGCATGGACGATGATGTCGGTCGAGGCGCTGTCCTTCAGGCTGCCATGCGCGCCGAAACCGGGGCGGCGCGACAGGCTGGGCTTGTCCTGCAGGCCGCCCCAGAGCGATCCGCCCGCCTCCTGCTCCGCCTGGAAGCAGCGCGAGCGGACGAAACGGTTGCGATAATGCGCCTTGCCGCGGCGGAAATCGATCTGGTGGATCATCCCGTCGCCATCAAACGGATGATATTTGCCCAGCGGCTGGTGGATCTGGTTTTCGGTGTTGCGGAGATAAATGCCGTCGAGATCTTCCGGTATCGCGCCTTCGATCACCTCGAGGTCATAGGCGTTGACCTCTTCGTGCTGGGGTGTCCAGGCTCCGGTCAGATACGGGTGGTTGCTCGGCTGCAATGTGCTGCGGATCGCGGGCAGCCGCTCAATCTTCATGACCATGTCCTCGCCTCTTCCCTGGCTTTTTCGAATGTGTTCCCCGGATAGCAGAATGGTCTGGTTACGCAAGTCTCTTTGCGATACACCGTGCATGCAGGCCGGGATCACCGGCCGCATCAACCGGAGGATGCCATGACGAAATTCCGTATCGCCGCGAGCATGTTCGTGGCCGTTGCAGGGCTGATGCTGCCCGGCGCGGCTGCGGCCGAAACCGCCCCGGCACCCGCCGCCCCCAAGGAGAGCACCATGACCGACCCCAAGATTGCCGTTGTCGAGAAGATGATCGACGCCTGGAACCGCCGCGACTGGAAGCTGGTGGGCGATCTGTTCGCCGAGGATGGCGTGCTGCATTCGATGATGATCGAGCCGGTCAACGGCCGCCCCGCCATTGCCGAGCGGATCAACGCGCTGGGCGCGGGCATCGAGAGCATCACGCTGCACATTCACAATATCGGCCGCATCGGCGATGTCGTCGTGATCGAGCGGACCGACGAGTTCGTGTACAAGGGCCATCACGGCAAGGTGCCGGTGGTCGGAATCCTCGAGGTCGAGGGCGATCATGTGAAGGTCTGGCGCGAATATTACGACCGCGCCGAGCTGCTGCGCGAAATGGGCATCGGCGAAGAATTTCACAAACCCGCTGCGGCGCATTGAATAACAAGGGCATGCCGGAGCGAAAGGCTCGACGTATCGCTCCGGCGTGCTTATTGTGGTGGGCGTGACTGTTGAACCACAACTCATTCGTACCTGCTCGATCTGGCGGGCGCTCGAAGTGGTGGGCGATGCGCCCACGGTGCTGGTGATCGAGGCGATTTGGCTGGGCACCCGCCGCTTCGATGCGCTGCGCAAGCGCACCGGCCTGCTGAAAGCGTTGCTCAGCGACCGGCTCAAGCGGCTGATCGCCAATGGCATGATCGAGAAATGCCTGAGCAGCGACGGCGGCAACCGGCACGAATATGTGCTGACGCAAAAGGGTCGCGATCTCTACTGGACCTCGCTGATGCTGCTGCGCTGGGAACAGCGCTGGGGCGCGGGCCGCACCAAGCTGCGCGTCGAACTGACGCACAAAAGCTGCGGCCATGTGTTCGAGCCAGAGCCCGCATGCAAGGCGTGCAACCAGACGATCGATGCGACGCAGATGGAATGGGAACCCGGCCCCGGCGTCGGCATGATGGAGCCGGTCTATTCGCGCCGCCGCCAGCAGCGCGAGACGACCGAAAGCGCGGCGACCCTGTTCGATGAGGCCGCGCGGATCATGGGCGACCGCTGGGCTAGCCTGATCATGCGGTCGATCTTCACCAACATCAACCGGTTCGACGACATCCGCCGCGACACCGCGATCGCCACCAACATCCTCGCCGAACGGCTCGCCTGGCTGACCTCGATCGGCGTGATCCGGCAGGAGCAATATATCGAAAGCCCGCCGCGCTTCGAATATCGCCTGCGCCGCAAGGGCGTCGATTATTACCCGGCGCTGCTGATGCTGATGATGTGGGGCGACAAGTATTTCTGCTCGCCCAACGGCCCGCCGGTGCTGCTCACCCACCGCAATTGCGGCCACAGGCTCGAACCCCAGGTGGTCTGCTCGCACTGCCGCGAACCGCTCGAGGCACATGAGGTCGATTTCCGGCTGATCGAGGTGGCGGGCGATGCGGCGGAGGAGCGCCAAGCGGTTTCGGCGTAAAGGCACTGCTCTGGCTTCATTTCTTATCGTCACCCCCGCGCAGGCGGGGGTCCCGCTATGTCGGATAGGGTGAAGAAAGCGGGATTCCCGCGTTCGCGGGAATGACGGGATTGCGCTAGGATGGGATGCGCTGTGACAACCCTGGCCCCACCCGCATTTATCACTTTCATTATCATACCAAACTGGCTAGCCTCGCTTCAGCGGGAGAGAGAAAGCCATGGATTCCAGCGTCGAACGCGCGGTCATCGTCACGGGTGCGGGCAAGGGCCTGGGCGCAGCCTTTGCCAAGGCACTGGCATCCGAAGGCACGGCGGTGCTGGTCAACAACCGGCTGCGCAAGGGCCAGCCAGACAGTGCAGGTGCGGTCGCCGACAGCATTCGCGCCAACGGAGGTAGAGCCCTCGCCAACTATCAGGACATCGCTGCCCCCGGCGCGGCCCAGGCGCTGGTCAAGGCTGCGCTCGAGGCGTTCGGGCGGATCGATGCCATCGTATTCAACGCCGGGATTATCGGCCCGGCGGCCAAGCTGCCCGATATGGACATGACGGCGCTTGGCGAGGTGCTGAATACCAATTTCGTGGCGCAGGTCGCGCTCGCCCAGGCCGCGCTGCCGCATCTGCTGCAGGGCCCCGCCGGGCGGATGGTGTTCGTGTCCTCCTCCGCCGGGCTGCATGGGGTGCGCGGGCGCATTCCCTATGCCGCGTCCAAGGGCGCGCTCAATTCCATGGCGCTAACCCTGGCCGACGAACTGAAGCGCACGCCGATCAGGGTGAACGTGCTGTGCCCCTATGCGTCGACACCCATGACCGCGCAGGATGGCGTCGCGGGCGATCCCCGGCTCGATCCGGCTTATGCAGCGGGAATGGCCGCCTATCTCGCGAGCGAGGCGTGCAGCGTCAACGGCCAGATCTTCCTCGCCGGGGGCCGTCGCTATCGCCGCGCGCACATGGTCGAGGGGCGCGGTGCTTCCGCCCCCGATGACAGCACCACCTGGGTGGCAGAGCATCTCGAGCAGATCGCGTCGATGGACGGCGCGCGCGAATTTCCGGGTGCCGAGAGCGCCTTTGCCGATCTTTACGCCAGCATAGACATAACCAGTACCGGAGAATGAGGATGCGATTGACCGTGGAACAACTGCTCGACCGGCAGGAGATAGAGGACATATTGATCGGCTATGCGCGCGGCGCCGACCGCGCCGATGTCGACCTGATCCGCGCCGCCTATCATCCCGATGCGATCGAGGATCATGGCGGGGTCTATGTCGGCCCCGCCTCCGACTATGTCGCGCTGATGGCGAAGATCCTGCCCACCGCGCCGCTGATGTCGCACCTGTGCACCAACATCTCGGTCGAGTTCGTCGAGGCCGATCTTGCGGTCACCGAATGCTATTTCCTCACCTTCTCGCGCCGCGAGTCCGAGAGCGGATCGTTCGACAGCCTGACCATGGCGCGCTGCGTCGACCGGTTCGAGCGGCGCGACGGCGCCTGGAAGATCGCGCATCGCCGCCTCGCCTGGGAATGGAACCATGAAATGCCGATCAACGAGACCTGGGGTCGCGGCATGATCATCCCCGATATGGGCAAGGCTGTGCGCGGCGCGAAAAAGCCCGATGACATTCTCTACGGCGCCTGGGCGCGTCAGCGCAGCGGTGAGGAGATCGCAGCATGAAGATCGAAGGATGCACCGCCATCGTCACAGGCGCCAATCGTGGCATCGGCTTCGGTTTTGTCGAGGAGCTGCTCGATCAGGGCGCGGCCCGGGTCTATCTCGGCGCGCGCCAGCTCGCCGATGCCGAGGAAGCCGCGCGCAGCACGGGCGACACCCGTGTCGTGCCGGTCCAGCTCGATGTCACCAAGGCTGAGGATGTAGCCGCCGTCGCGGCGCACTGTACCGATGTCGATCTGGTGGTGAACAATGCCGGGGCCTTCCATCGCCAGACGCTGCTCGAAGCCGAGGACATGAGCTTCGCGCGCAACGAGATGGACACCAACTATTTCGGCATGCTGGCGATGGTCCGCGCCTTTGCGCCGGTGCTCAAGGCCAATGGCGGCGGCGCGATCGTCAACGTGCTGTCCGCCGGCGGAATCTGCGCAGTGCCGAACATGGGCGGCTACAGCCCCAGCAAGTTCGCCGCGCGCGCCGCGAGCGACTGCCTGCGCGCCGAGCTCGAACCGCAGGGCACGCATGTCGCCGCATTGATCGTCGGATCGGTCGACACGCGCATGGCCGAGCATGTCACCTGGCAGGCCAAGTCGAGCCCGCGCGACATCGGCAAGGCAGGGCTCATGGCCGCCGCACGCAAGGTCGACGAGCTTGATACCGACCCGCATGCCGAGTCCGTTCGCGCCTTCCTGGCGCGTGATCCGTACACATTGAAGCGCTCGATGGCCAAGGCGCTGCACGACGGGAGGCGCTGAGATGAAATATGCCAACACTCTGGAGACGATGCTCGCCAAGCAGGACATTGCCGATTGCCTCGCCCGCTATGCGCGCGGCGTCGATCGCGCCGATGGCGAGCTGCTGCACAGCTGCTATTTCGACGACAGCATCGAGGAGCATGGTTCGAGCTATTCGGGCCCGGCGCGCGCCTATATCGACGGCGCGATCCAGCGGATGCAGGGCGGCGACGTGATGGGGCATTACCTGTGCAACCTGCATGTCGAGTTCGAGAGCGACACCCTCGCCTATGCCGAATGCTATGTCCTTACCTTCGCGCGCTTCCCCAAGGACGGGGAGCGCTGGGACACGCTGACCGGCGGGCGCATCGTCGACCGGTTCGAGAAGCGCGACGGCGAATGGCGCATCGCGCATCGCAAGATCACGCTCGACTGGAATCGCGACATGCCGATGGCGGAAACCTGGTGCCTGGGGCTGTTCAAGCCCGAGGACCCGCGCATGCATATCGGCGAAAAGGGCAAGGGGGACTTGAGCTACAGCCGCTTCTGACCCCGCCCGGTCAGGCCAAAACAAAAGGGGCAGCCGGATCGCACCGGCTGCCCCTTTCTTTTCAGCCTGGTCAGGCCGTTCAGAACTTGACGGAGACCTCTGCACCGTATTGGCGGGGGGCGCCCAGACGGCTGACTTCATCGCCGAAGAACGCGATGATGTTGGTGCGATACAGCGTGTTGGTGAGGTTGCGGCCCCAGAGCGAGAAGGTGATGTTGCCATTGCCCGGGGTGAACGAGACGCGGCTGCCCAGCTGGCCATAGCCGCCTTCGCGCTGCAGATTGTCGGGTGCCCAGAACAGCCGCGCCTGGTGGCTGTAATTGACGTTGAAGCGCAGCGCGTCCGACCAGTCGCCAATATCGGTGACGAAATCCGCCGCGACATTCCACTGCGCCTTGGGCGTCCGCTGAAGGAAGTTGCCCGAATTGTCGTTGCCGAGCGAATCGATGAACGCGATATATTTGGTGTCGAGTAGCGTCAGGCCGCCCGACAGCGTCAGCCCCGTCGCCACCGCGACGGTCGCTTCGGCCTCGATGCCCTGGATCTTCGCGTCCGCCGCATTGTCGGTGATGTTGCACAGGCACGCCGCAGAGGTCTGGGTGACCTGCAGGTTCTTGTACTTCATGTCGAACAGCGCGACGTTCAGCCGCAATCTGCGGTCGAACAGGTCGAGCTTGCCGCCAATTTCGAAGCTGGTCACGGTTTCAGGGTCATAGCTCGATACCGCCGCTGCCGCATTGGCTGGATCGTCCTCGAAGCCGCCGCCCTTGTAGCCAGTCGAGAAGGTGCCGTAGAACAGCATGTCATCATTGGGCTTGAACTCGATCGTCGCCTGCGGCGTGATCTCGCTCCAGCTGTCCGAATAGCGTGCGGTAAAGCTCTGGCCTTCGCGGAACGTGCCCGCCAGAGGGGTCAGTGCAACCTGATCATTGGGGTTGAACTTGTCGCCGCCTTCGGTCGCCGTGCCGGTCACGATGCCCGACTTGCGATCTTTCGAATAGCGGATGCCCGCGACCACACGCAGCTTGGGCGAGAAGCGATAACCCAGCTGGCCGAAAAACGCATAGCTCTCGTTCGTCGCGCGGTTGTCCCAGCGGCTTTCGCCCGACAGGGTGGTGAGCACCGTCAACGGCACTTCGGCCCAGAACCGGTCGAGCTTGCGCACCTTGTCATGCTGGTAATAGGCACCGAAAATCCAGTCGAAACCGCGATCGGACTGTTCCTCGGACACCACGCGCAGTTCCTGGCTGAACTGGCGGATATCCTCGTCCTCGTTGACCGGGAAGGTGAACAGCGTCGGCGAAATGACGCCAAAGCCGTTATCGGGGCCGATGCCGGTCTGATCATAGACGTTGAACGCCTCGCCCTTGCGATAGCCGGTGATCGAGGAGAGCGTGCCGAACCCGCCGAGCCCCTGGTCCATGCGCAGCGACAGGCCCCAGGCCTCGCGGTTGAGCTGTTGCGGCGTATCGGCGGTGTCGCCCTTGTAGCGCGGCCATTCGGGCAGGCCTTCGCGCAGTTTGAGCGGGCGGCCCCGGATCGTCCCGATGGCGGCGCGCGCGGCGCTCCACGGGCCAGAGCCTGCAGCGGGGCCATCGATCGCGACCGAGTGGAAGCCGTTCGATTTGTCCTTGGTGTAATCGAACACCAGCCGCGCGGTGAAATCGCTGTCGTCGGGTTCGACCATCAATTGGCCGCGGAACTGGATGCTGTCGACATCGTCGAGATCGACATCGTGCAGCAGATCCTGGTTGAAGCCATCACGGTTGCGATACTGGAAGCTCAGGCGCCCGGTCAGCGGACCGCTGATCGTGCCGGTAATGTGCCCGCGCGCCAGCTTCTCGTTGTAATTGCCATAGGATACCGCGAGCGAACCACCGGTATCGGCCTGGGGCCGCGCGCTGTAGATGCTGATCGCGCCGCCGACGACGTTGCGGCCCAGCAGCACCCCCTGCGGCCCGCGTACCACCTCGACCCGCTCGATATCGTACATGTCGAAATTGAACAGGCCCGAGCGGCCGACATAGACGTCATCGACGAAGATGCCGATCGACTGGTCCGCCGAAGGGCTGTCGAGCCGGGTGTTGGTGATACCGCGAATGTTGAATTCCTGATCGATCGGCGACAGCGCGGTAAAGCTGAGCGACGTCGCCTGCCCGGCCAGGTCCTCGAAGCTCAGGATGCGCGCGGTCTCGATCGATTCCGCGCTGAATGCCGAGATGGCTGCCGAGGTATCCTGCACCGTCGAATCGCGGCGCTGCGCGGTCACGACGATATCGGCGATCTGCGGTCCCTGGCTGTCCTGCTCGCTCCCGGCCTGCTCACCGGCGTTCTGCGCGGCGGCAGGTGCGGCGACCGCTGCCATTAGCGCCAGGCCGATCGCGGTCATCGAAAAACGGTTGAATCGGCAACGCGCAACAAGATTGTGCTTCAGCATCAATCAGTTCCTCCCCTCAATGCCAGCGCTTGTCGCCGGTCACTTGCAATACTAGACCTATGATAAAGGTTCGTCAATGCAAGTTACTGTTGCCGTTACGGGAACATGGCAAAACGCCCGACCAGCAGGGCTGACCGGGCGCGGGGAAACAGGCAAAATGGGGATATCGGCCCGTCAGACGGGCAGACCGACATAGTTTTCCGCAATCGCGGTCTGCATCGCGGGTGATCGGGACAGGTAATCCATCTCCGCCACCTGCATCTGCCGCTCGAACGCGTTCTGGTCGGGGAAGCTGTGCATCAGCTTGGTCAGTGACCAGCTGAACCGTTCCGACTTCCAGATGCGTGCCAGGGCGCGGTCGCGATAGCCGAGCAGCGCGGTCTCATCCTTGCGCTTGTAATGCGCGATGATCGCATCCGAGAGATAGAGTACGTCCGATGCGGCAAGGTTGAGCCCCTTGGCGCCGGTCGGCGGCACGATATGCGCCGCATCGCCCGCCAGGAACAGCCGCCCGTAATGCATCGTCTCGAACACATAGGACCGCAACGGCGCGATCGACATTTCGAGCGCCGGGCCACGCGTCACGCCATGCTGCGAGATGGTGTTGAAGCGCAGTTCCAGCTCGTCCCACAGCCGGTCCTCGGGCCAGTCCTCGATCTTCTCGGTCAGCGGCACCTGGATGTAATAGCGGCTGCGCGTCGGCGATCGCATCGAGGCGAGCGCAAAACCGCGCGGACCGTTGGCATAGATCAGCTCGTCATGGCAGGGCGGCACATCGGCCAGGATGCCAAGCCAGCCGAACGGGTATTCGTGCATATACTCGCGCGCCAAGCTGGCTGGAATCGCGCGGCGCGAGGGGCCGTGAAAGCCGTCGCAACCGGCAATGAAATCGCACTCCAGCGTCACCGGCACGCCATCCTTGGTATAGGTGACCTTGGGATGCGCGCTTTCGACGCCGTGCAGCGCCAGATCGCCTGCCTCGAACACGATCTCGAGCTCGCGCTGCGGCGCGGCGGCGATCAGGTCGCGGGTCAGCTCGGTCTGGCCATAGACGACCACGGTCTTGCCGGTCAGCGCCTTGATGTCGATGCGGACCATCTGGTCGCCATCGGCGAGGTTGAAGCCGTCCTCGACCATGGCCTCGCGGTTCATCCGTTCGTCCAGCCCCAGCCGGTGCATGAGATCGGTGGTCACCGTCTCGAGCACCCCTGCCCTGATCCGGCTCTCGACATGCTCGCGGCTCGCGCGTTCAAGCAGCACGCAATCAATGCCTTCGGCCTTGAGCAGGTGGCCGAGCAGCAGCCCGGCAGGGCCCGACCCGATGATCGCGACCTGGGTGCGACGCGCGGTCATGCGAGCAACTGCGCTTCGAGTTCGCCGAGCACCCGGTAGCAATCGAGCACCTGTGCGACCGAGCTGTTGGGCTCGCGGCCTTCGCGGATGGCGGCAATGAATTCGCGGTCCTGCAGTTCGATGCCGTTCATCGAGACGTCGACCTGGCTCACATCGATCGGCTCTTCCTTGCCGTTTACGAGGTCATCGTAGCGCGCGATATAGGTGGCGGTGTCGCCGATATAGCGGAAGAAGGTGCCGAGCGGCCCGTCATTGTTGAAGCTCAGCGACAGCGTGCAGATCGCGCCGCTTTCGCTCTTGAGCTGGATCGACATGTCCATCGCGATGCCGAGATCGGGATGGTGCGGCCCTTCGAGCACGTTCGCCTTGACGATGCGGCCTGCCTGATAGGCGAACAGGTCGACCGTGTGCGCGGCATGGTGCCACAGCAGATGGTCGGTCCAGCTGCGCGGCTCGCCTTTCGCGTTCATGTTCTTGCGGCGGAAGAAATAGGTCTGCACGTCCATCTGCTGGACGTTGAACTCACCCGCCTTGATGCGGTTGTGGACGTACTGGTGGCTGGGGTTGAAGCGCCGGGTATGGCCGACCATGCAGACGAGCCCGGTTTCCTGTTGCTTCGCCAGGACCGCCTGGCTGTCCGCCCAGCTGTCCGCCAGCGGAATTTCGACCTGCACATGCTTGCCCGCGTTCATGCAGGCGATCGCCTGAGCGGCGTGCATCTGGGTCGGCGTGCAGAGGATCACGGCATCGACATCGTCGCGCGCCAGCGCCTCGTCGAGCTCGGTCGTCGCGTGGATCGCGCCATATTTCTGCGCGACGGCTTCAGCCTGTTCGAGGCGGCGGCTGACGATCGAGACGATCTCGACCCCGTCGATCAGCTTCAAACCATCCAGATGCTTTTCGCCAAACGCTCCGGCGCCGGCAAGGGCAATACGCATGAGACACTCCTGTTCATCGATGCGGTGCCCGGATCGAGCACCTCAAACGGCAATTTTCCAATCGACCTCATATCGCTCGATCAAATCCTGCATCACCGTCTTGAATTCGATGAAGCAGTCGTGAACCCGGTCAAACGACGCCATGAAATCGGGACCATCGAGCACCAGCGTTTCGATCGGGTGCTGTTCCTGATGTCTGGCGAGCTTGGCCCGGCAAACCTCGACCGTAGCCTTGAGCACCCGAGCATCCCGCCTGCTCATTCCCAAATCATGGTTTGCCAAATTAACCATCTCGGTTAAGCATAATCCGAGCTGGCGACGATATGATGCGTAGCTTGCTTTCCAGTCCTCCGGCTGGTTTTCGACAATAGACCGAAGCTCAAAAGCGAGACGATCCAGTTCCTTTATTACGGCAGTCAACACGATATGCTGTGACATGACGCTCTCCTTGCCTTTCGGCACAATGGGGACTTCCCCATGCGAGAGCGTCAATTACAGACATTGAGAAATCCCTAATTTGGGGCCAATACGATATGGCCAATGGCGGTGTTGCTGCAGGGCACGTGATAATGGCGGTGCAGCGTCTTCACGCGCTGGCCCAGCGCACCGCGCATGATCAGCCACATCACCATCTCGATGCCTTCCGATCCGGTTTCGCGCAGATACTCGATATGCGGGATATGGCGGACGGCATCATCGTCGGCCTCGAGCAGGTCGAGAAAGCGGTTGTCCCATTCGGGGTTGATCAGGCCCGCACGCGCGCCCTGAAGCTGGTGGCTCATCCCGCCGGTACCCCAGATCTGCACGTTCAAGTCCTCGGGGAAGCTTTCCACCGCGCGCGCGATCGCCTCGCCCAGCGCCCAGCAGCGGTTGCCCGATGGCGGCGGATAGGTGACGACATTGACCGCGAGCGGAATCACCGTGGTCGGCCATTGCTCGCACGCGCCGAACATCATGCTCAAGGGCACGGTGAGACCATGGTCGACATCCATCTCGTTGATGATCGTCATGTCGAATTCATCGAGGATCAGGCTCTGCGCGATATGCCAGGCGAGATCGGGATGACCGGTGACATCGGGCACCTTGCGCGGCCCCCAGCCTTCGTCCGCCGGCTTGTATCGCTCGCCGCAGCCGATCGCGAAGGTCGGGATGAACTTCATGTCGAAGGCCGATGCATGGTCGTTATAGACCAGGATCACGACATCGGGCTTTTCCTGCTTCTCCCAGTCGCGGGTCCAGTCATAGCCCGCGAAAATGGGGCCGAAATAGTCGTCGCGCTCCTTGCCCTGGTCGTGCGCCACGCCCAGCAGCGGCACATGGCTGCTGCCCACACCTGCGGTAATCCGGGCCATCTATCGTCCCTCCCTGATCGAACGGACGCCTTGCGGAGAACGGCCGCCGTCGAGCATCATCTGGCGATATTCGGGCCAGCTCATGTCGGTCATCGTGCTGACCGCCTCGGCAAAGGCGATGCCGTCGGTCGAGAACAGCTTGGACAGGAAATAGATGTTCCCGCCCATGTCGAGCAGCGCGTTGTAATCACGCGCCAGCACCGCCAGCTTGGCCTCCTCGCTGATCGCCCATTCGTCGAGATAGGCGCGCTCGTCGGCCTTGAACCGCTCGCGATTCTCGGGCTTCATCAGGCTCATCGCGAACTGGTTGAGGTGATAGCCCTGCCGCGCACGCTTGGCCGTGAACACGCGGGTGCCGGGAATGTCGTCGAACTCGGCGAGATAGGCGTGAATGTCCTGATGGCTCACAGTCCGCGCTCCCTCAGTTTCGCGTCGAGCCGGGGGAAGACGCGGCGGGCATTGCCCTCGAAGATCATGTGCCGCTCCTCATCGCTGATATCGAGCGCATCGACATAGCGCTTGGTATCGTCGAAATAATGGCCGGTGGTGGGATCGATGCCGCGCACCGCGCCGACCATCTCGCTGCCGAACAGGATGTTCTTGTTGTCGATCACATCGGCGAGCAGATCGATGCCGGGCTGGTGATAGACGCAGGTGTCGAAGAAGATGTTGTTCATCAGATGCGTGTCGAGCGCGGGCTTCTTGAGCATGTCGGCCAGCCCCCGATAGCGCCCCCAGTGATAGGGCACCGCGCCGCCACCATGCGGGATGATGAAGCGCAGGGTCGGGAAATCGGCAAAAAGGTCGCCCTCGAGCAGCTGCATGAAGGCGATGGTGTCCGCCGCGATATAATAGCCGCCGGTGGCGTGCATCGCCGGGTTGCAGCTCCCCGAGACATGGATCATCGCCGGGACGTCGAGCTCGACCATCTTTTCGTAGAAAGGGTACCAGTAACGGTCGGTCAGCGGCGGATGAGTGAAATGACCGCCGCCCGGATCGGGATTGAGGTTGCAGCCGATAAAGCCGAGCTCGGTGACGCAGCGTTCGAGCTCCTCGATCGAGCCCGCCATGTCGGCCTTCGGGCTTTGCGGCAACATGCACACGCCGACAAAGGTCTCGGGGAACAGGCCGACGACGCGCGCGATCAGGTCATTGCAGCGCCGCGCCCATTCGCGCGCCACTGCCTCATCTCCGACATGCGGCGCCATGGCTGAGGCGCGCGGCGAGAAGATCGTGAGGTCCGCTCCGCGCTCCTTGATCAGGCGCAACTGGTTCGCCTCGATCGTTTCGCGGATCTCGTCGTCCGAGATTTCGGGATAGGGCGGGCACGGCGTCCCGGCCTTGAACGCGGCCTTCTGTTCCTCGCGCCAGGCGTCATGTGCCTTGGGCAGGACCGTGTAATGGCCGTGGCAGTCGATGATCAAAGTCATGCGGTTCTCTTGAGCTGGGGCGTTTCGAGTGCGGCGAGCTTGGCCTGCAGGCCATCGGGCGGCGACATGCGGAGCGTGCCAATCTCGCGCTGGCGCTGGATCGTGCCGCGCGACATCACGGGGTCGACACCCAGATCGGCGAGCGTCGCGGCAACCTCTTCCATCTCGGCGGCGCGGCGAAGCCCGTGCGCCATCATCCGGTCGAGATTGTAATCAAACCGCTCGGCCCAGCTTTGCTGCTTCCAGCTGGCATCGAGCGAGGCGGTGACGGCATCGAGCACGCCCGCCTGGGCTGCCGCGAGCGCGCATTCCGCAGAGAGCGCCTCCAGCCCCTTGACCATCACCGACCGGATCATCTTGATCGCGCTTGCCTGACCGACTGCGTCACCGGCATTGGAAACATTTGCAAAGCCAAGCGCCTGCAGCGTTTGGACGGCCCCGGCGGCGTGCGGACCAGATACCAGCAGCGGCACGTTGCGACGCTGCGGCAGCACCGGCGCCATCACCGCGACATCAGCATAACGCCCGCCCGCTGCCTCGATCACGGTGGCTGCTTCCGCCTTGGAATTGGGGGCAACACTGTTCATGTCGAGCCACAACGCGCCGGGCCGCAGCATCGGCGCATAGGCTCTTGCCGCAATAACGGCCTCATCGGCAGTCACCAGACACAGCACGACTTGGGCATCGGCCAGCGCGGTGGCGACCTCCTCCTCGCCCTGCACCCCGGCCTCGGCATAGGCGGCGAGCATCGCGCCGCGTTCTGCCAGCAGGTCGGTCTTGCGATCGAACGCGCGTGCGCCTGACCACGCAAAGGCCCTGCCCACCTCGCCAAAGCCGATAAAGGTTGCGTTCAACGTCATGCCAGCGGCCTAGGCGATGGCACGCCCCCGCCACCAATCCAATTGAGCTGCCGCTTATTGGTTTTCGTGAAGTCTTGTTTCATACGATGCGAGATGGATCAGATCGATCAGCCGCTGCTGCGCCTGAGTCGGCCGCCATCCACGCCGCGTGGTGAGGCCGATGGTACGCACGGTGCCGGGCAGATCGACATCGATCCGCACCAGCATCTCAGCATCCAGTTCGACCGAAATCTGGTCGGGCGACAGCAGCGTCAGCAGGTCGCTCTGCATGATCAGGCCGCGGATCACCATTACCGACCCGCATTCGACCGGCACCGGCGGCGGATCGCCCGCGAACAGCGCCTGCCAGTGCGCGCGCAGGGGCGTGCCCTGCGGCCCCACCACCCAGGATTGCGCCTGCAGTTCAGCGAGCTCGACCCGTCGTCCGGCGAGCGGATGGCCCTTGCGCGCGAACACCGCGAGCCGATCGGTGAACAGCGGCACCTGTTCGACATCGGCGGGCGGCGTCTCGCGCAGCGCGCCGATGGTGAGGTCGATCACGCCATCGAGCAGCGGATCGATCAGCTCACGCCAAGAGCCCTCGATCACGTCGACAACCGTGCCAGGGCAATCATCAAGAAAACGCGCAATCGCGCGTGGTACGACGAGCGCGCGGCTGAGCGGCATCGCACCGATCGCGATGCGGGTCGCCGGATGCGCTTCCCCCAAAGCCTCGGCAATTCCGGCAGCGAGCTCGCCCGACGCCAGGCGCACGCCGCGCGCCATCGCCCGCCCTGCGGGGGTCAGCGCCATGCCGCGTCCGCGCCGCTCGGCGAGGATCTGACCGCTGATCTGCTCGAGCTCGCGCACCGCGCGGTGGATGCCGGGCTGAGACAGCCCGCTCGCCAGCGCGGCGCCTGCGAACCCCTGTGCATCCGCAAAATGCAGGAATGCCTGAAGCTGCGTGCTCGTCATCAGCTGCTCGGGGCGGGAAAAGCCGCGCGTCCCTGCCCGGCCCTGCCGCCGCACTGCCGCTGCCAGATGCACGAACGCCCGCTCGACGCGCTCGGCGAGCGCCTCGCCCGCCAGGGTCGGCTCGACCCCGCCCGAATGCCGGTCGAACAGCAGCACGCCCAATTGCCGCTCGAGCTTGGCCATGCCCTGGGTCAGCGCCGGTTGCGACAGCCCCGCCGCCTCCGCCGCGCGGTTGAGGCTGCGCAAGGACACGACGCTGACCAGCGCGCGCAGATGCCGCAAATTGAGATCGAAGGGCTGGATCATGGACACAACACATAGCAAAATCTTATTACCCGTCCATAATCTGGATTGGCATGAGACAGGCGCGCGGGGCCACGGCAGGAGCAAAGGAGCATCGCCATGGGAATTGTCGTCCAGAATATCGAACGCACCGATCTTGTGCTGGTGGATGGGCTTGCAAGCGCAGGCGTCGCCACGGTGCACGAGGCGCAGGGCCGGACCGGCCTGCTGGCGCATCATATGCGGCCGATCTATTCCGGCGCGCGGATTGCGGGCAATGCGGTCACCATCTCGGCCCCTCCTGGCGACAACTGGATGATCCATGTCGCGATCGAGCAGTTGCAGCCCGGCGACATCCTCGTCCTCGCGCCCACCAGCCCGTGCGTCGACGGGTATTTCGGCGACCTGCTCGCGACCAGCGCGATGGCGCGCGGTTGCCGGGGTCTGGTGATTGATGCCGGCGTGCGCGACGTGCGTGACCTGACGCAGATGGGCTTTCCCGTCTGGTCCAAGGCGGTGTTCGCCCAAGGCACGGTCAAGAACACGCTGGGCAGCGTCAATGTGCCGATCGTCTGTGCGGGTGCAGCGATCGAACCGGGTGATGTGATCGTCGCCGATGACGATGGCGTGTGTGTGGTCAAGCGCGCCGATGCTGCGGCCGTGCTGGAGAAAGCGCAGGCGCGCGAAGCCGCCGAAGAGGCCAAGCGCCAGCGGCTCGCGGCGGGCGAACTGGGCCTCGATATCTACAACATGCGGCCGCGCCTCGCCGAAATGGGCCTGAAATATGTGTGAGCTGGCGTCACGATCCCTCTCCCTTCGGGAGAGGGAAGGGGCCCACGCGGCGCAGGCGTGTGGGAAGGGTGAGGGTGAGGCCGGCCACATCGCCCTCACCCTTCCGGCGCTTTGCGCCTCCCTCCCTCTCCCGGCGGGAGAGGGAATGTGAACAGCGCCCGCTGCATGTGGATGCGTGGAGGGACGTCCAAGGGCGGCTATTTCCTGAAATCCGACCTTCCCGCCGATAGCGCCGAGCGCGATGCGTTCCTGCTGCGCGTCATGGGATCGCCTGACCCGCGCCAGATCGACGGCATGGGCGGCGCGGATCCGCTGACCAGCAAGGTCGCGGTGGTGAGCAAATCCGATCGTCCGGGCGTCGATGTCGATTATCTGTTCCTGCAGGTGTTCGTCGATCAGGCGATCGTCACAGATGCGCAGAATTGCGGCAACATCCTGGCTGGCATAGGCCCGTTCGCCATCGAGCGCGGGCTGGTCCAACCGACCGGCGATGTAACGCGCGTCGCGATCTTCATGGAAAATACCGGCCAGGTCGCCGTCGCCAGCATTGCGACGCCCGGCGGCACGGTCACCTACGAAGGCGATGCGGCGATCAGCGGCGTGCCCGGCACCGCAGCACCCATCCCCCTCGCCTTTCGCGATACCGCAGGCTCCTCTTGCGGCGCGCTGCTGCCCACGGGCCATGGCGTCGACGAGATCGATGGCGTCGCGGTGACGATGATCGACAACGGCATGCCCTGCGTCGTCATCGCCGCCGAGGACATGGGCATAACCGGCTATGAGGACCGCGATACGCTCGACGCTGACGCCGCGATGAAAGCCAGGGTCGAGGCGATCCGGCTGAGGGCCGGGCCGCTGATGAACCTGGGCGATGTATCGGCCAAGTCGGTGCCCAAGATGATGCTGGTCGCGGCGCCGCGCGAAGGCGGTGCGATCGCGGTACGCTCGCTGATCCCGCACCGCGTCCATGCCTCGATCGGCGTGCTCGGCGCGGTCAGCGTCGCGACCGCCTGTCTGATCGAGGGATCGCCCGCCGCAAAGGTGGCAAAAGTTCCCGATGGCGCGTCCAAGACTCTGGGGGTCGAGCATCCGACCGGCGTCACCGAATGCGTCGTCACCGTGGACGAGCAGGGCCAGCCGGTCGAGGCGGGCATGCTGCGCACCGCGCGCAAGCTGATGGATGGCGAGGTTTTCGGGTGAATATGCGCCACTCGCCCTCACCCTTCCCAAGCCTGACGGCGCGGGCCCCTTCCCTCTCCCGGTGGGAGAGGGAGGGAGGCGCGAAGCGCCGGAAGGGTGAGGGCGACCTGCCCCTAATAACAGGATCGACTGCATGACCACCACCGACGCCAATGGCCGCATCCGCAGCTGGAACCTTGCGCCGAGCAAGCCGCGCTTCACCCCGCCGCCGGGCGCGGTCGATGCGCATTGCCATGTCTTCGGGCCGCAGGCGGAGTTCCCGTTCAGCTCCAAGGCCAAATATCTGCCGCAGGACGCCGGGCCAGACGCATTGTTCGCCCTGCGCGATCATCTGGGCTTTGCCCGCAACGTCATCGTCCAGGCGAGCTGCCACGGGACGGACAATAGCGCTACTTTGCACGGCATCGCCCGGTCGAACGGCCTCGCGCGTGGCGTCGCGGTGGTCGATCCGGCGATCTCCGACGCCGAACTCGACGCGCTGCACGCGGGCGGTATTCGCGGCGTGCGGTTCAACTTCCTGAAAAGGCTGGTCGACGATGCACCCAAGGACAAGTTCCTCGATATCGCGCAGCGGATCGAGCGGCTCGGCTGGCATGTCGTGGTCTATTTCGAGGCGGACATTCTGGAGGAATTGCAGCCCTTTCTCGCCGCGATCCCGGTGCCGATCGTGATCGACCATATGGGCCGCCCCGATGTGACCCAGGGACCGGACGGACCGGACATGACCGCGTTCCGCCGCCTGCTCGACAGCCGCGACGACATCTGGACCAAGGTGACCTGCGCCGACCGGCTCGATGCCGCAGGTCCGCCTTATGCCGATTTCGTCCGTGCGGTGCGCCCGCTGGTCGAGGCCTATCCCGACCGGGTGCTCTGGGGCACCGACTGGCCGCACCCGAACATGGAAAAGGTGCTGCCCGATGACGGGCATCTGGTCGACACCATCCCCGAAATCGCGCCCACGGCAGAGCTGCAGCACAAGCTGCTCGTCGCCAATCCGATGCGGCTCTACTGGGCGGACTAGAAGCGGTCGAGATCGCTGGCGAGCGTCACCGGGCCGCTGTAGCGCGTCGCAATCTCGGCGATATAGCCCTTGGTGCGTGCAGGGTCGGGCGTGCCTGCGGCAAAATGGGTGATGACCAGCGCCTTCACGCCGGCGCGCGAGGCGAGTTGCCCCACGGCATCGGGGGTCAGATGGTGTGAGGACAGGTGCTGCTCGAGCTGCTGCTTCGCCTGGGGCGGCATGTCGGGCGAGTTGCGTGCGACATTGGCCATGGTGCCGCCCATATCGATCATCTCGCTGACCAGCAGGTCGGCGCCTTTGGCCAGCTTCTCCACCGCCGGGCTGGGTCCGGTGTCGCCGGTATAGACGATCGACCGCGCGCCCAGATCGAAACGGAAGCTGAAGGATTTGTAGTTGCGGTCCTCGATGCTTCCCGGCGCGAAGTCGTAATGCGAATTCTGCGCGGCGGTGACGGTGAAGCCATCCACGGTCAGCCGTTCACCATCGGCCAGCTCGATCACCCGCACCGTATCGGCGGGCGGTGCCCAGGGCTGGCCGGGAATGCCATAACCGACGCGCGCGGCGGGCTGCATCGAGGCGACCATGCCCGCGACCAGCTCGCGCGTGCCCGGCGGGCCGTAGACGGTGATCGAATCGCGCTGGTTGGTCTGGTTGCGCAGCGCCAGCACGGCGGAAAGCCCGCCGGTATGATCAGCATGCAAATGGCTGAGGAACACCGCGCGCACCCTCGGCAGCAGGATGCCGGCACGCGCAAGCTGCTGCACCGTGCCGTCCCCCGCATCGACCAGATAGACCTTGTCCTGATGGACCAGCGCATTGGCGGGCTGCGACCGGTCGGGCGACGGCACCGGCCCGCCCATCGTGCCCAGGGTGATGAACCCGTCAGCAGCCGGACCAGGCTGAGCCAGAACCGGTGCGGCGAGCAGACACGCCGCCAGCACCGGCCCGATGGCGCCCCTTGCCATCAGAAATTGAACCCGACGCGCACGCCATAGGTCCGTGGCGGACGCAGCGTCGCCACCGGGAAGTCGAGGATCGGGCGGGTGCCCGCGCGTGCCAGCACTTCCTCGTCAGTGATATTGTTGATGAACGCGGTGATGTTCCAGCCGCCGCGATCTTCCAAGGTCGCATAGGCATCGGCCATTGCGAAGCTGCCCTGACGCTCTTCCGGACGGAAGTTCGAGTTCATGAAGCGGCTGCTCTCGATATTGCCGCGCGCGCCAAGGATGAGGTTGAGGTCGCCGGTCAGCTCGAACGTGCGCTCATAGCCCAGGTTCAGCGCCCATTTGGGCGAGTTGACCGTCGGGCGGCCCGAACAGTCGATATCGAAGAAGCGCGCGGCGTTGACGCCCGGATTGGCAAGACGGCTGCCCAGCGTCGTGCATCCCGTGGTCACCGGCGCGCCGGTGGGCGAGAAGTTTGCCGTGGTCAGCCGGTCGTACTTGCCGTTGAGATACTGGACGTTGAGGCTGAACAGGTCGTTGCGGCTCGGCGCGAACCGGGCTTCGAACTCGGCACCATAGATGCGCGACTTGCCCGCGTTGACCGTGGTCGAACCCTGCGCGAAGATTCCGCCCGCGGCGCGCACGCCGCCGACAAAGGTAATCTGCTGGTCCTTGTAGTCCCAGTAGAAGGCCTCGATGTTGAGCTGCAGCTTGTTGTCGAAGAAGCGGTTCTTCGCACCCACGGTGAACGCGGTGAGGTTCTCCGGCGCGAAGGTGTTGTTCGGCGGCTGTGCGACAAAGAACCCGCCCGACTTGAAGCCGGTCGCGGCATTGGCATAGACCAGCGACTGCGGTCCGGCATCCCATTCGAGACCCGCCTTCCAGGTGAATTTCTCGAACGACAGGTCGCCGGTGAACGGCGCGCTGAGCGGCGGATTGATCGGACCGGGCAGACCGCCGGCAGCGACCGAGGTCAGCTGCTTCTTGTCTTCCTTGGTGTAGCGGCCACCGGCGACGAGGCGCAGCGTGTCGGTTATGTCGAAGGTCAGCTGCCCGAACGCGGCGACGCTCTCGGTGCTCAGACGCGGGGTGAAGCGCGTGGTCGAGATATTGCCCTGGCGGAAGAAATTCTCGGTTTCCTGGTTTTCGCCGAAATAGAACAGGCCGACGACATAGCGCAGCCGCTGGTCCTCGTTAGATGCGAGGCGGACTTCGAGCGAGCTCTGCTCGGCAACGTCGCGGATCGTTCCGGCAAAGCCCGGCAGATAGGTGAGCACGTTCACGTCCGATCGGCGATAGGCCGGAATGAAGGTCAGCGTGCCGAAGCCCATATCACCGGTGATCGTGGCGCTGACGCCGATAAATTCGTTGTCGAGGAAACCGTCGGTGCCGGGCAGCGCAACGCAGCCGCTGTTGACGAAATTGCCCGGGCCTCCGCAGAACGGCGGCGCGAAGATGCCGGACGCGAGTTGGCGGATGGCGGCCCGTGCCCTGGGATCGGAGATGCTCACGCGGTCTTCCAGCGCGGGGACCGTGTAGCGAGTCTCGGGCAGCAGCACCGCGCCCGCGCCCTTGCCGCCCTGATTGTAGTAATCCGCGACCAGCAGCATCGACCAGCGATCCGACGGTTCGATCAGCAGCGACGCGCGAAAGGCCTCACCCTTGTCGTCGTCATAGCCGTCCGAGATATAGCCGTCACGATCGACCACCTGGCCCGCGAGGCGCAGCGCGACCGTGTCGCCAATCGGAATGTTCAGCGCGACGACCGACTTCTTGCTGTCGTAATTGCCATATTCGAAGAATCCCTCGCCGCCGAACGTGCCCAGCACCGGCCTTTTGGGGATCACGTTGATCGCGCCGCCGGTGGCGTTGCGGCCGTAGAGCGTGCCTTGCGGACCCTTGACCACCTCGACGCGTTCGAGATCGTAGAACACGCCTGCCGGCGCTGTCGGGCGGCCGACATAGATGCCGTTGAAGTTGAACGCGACCGCATTTTCCGCGAACGAGTTTTGCGAATTGGTGCCGACGCCGCGCAGGAAGAAGCTGGTGGTGCCGCCGGTCGGCTGGACGACCAGCGAGGGGACCAGACGGCCGAGATTGGCGGTTTCGGTAATTCCCGCATTGACCAGATCCTCGCCGCCCACTGCGGTCACGGCGACGGCAGCGCGCTGCAGGCTTTCCTCGCGGCGCTGCGCGGTCACGACGATTTCGCCCAGACCCTGGTCTTCGGTGGCTTCGGATTGCTCGGAGGCGGTGGCATCCTGTGCAATGGCGGTGGCGGGAACGCTCAGTGCGCCAAGCACGGTAGTGGCCAGCAGGAATGCCTTCATCATCTATCTCCCCAAATGCGCGCGATGCCTGCATGGGCACCCGCTGTATCGGCGCGATGTTTACGGGAAATGCTAGCCATAGGTGAAATCTTTTGTTTTAATGATAATCCAGCAATCACACTGATAGGTTCAAGCCATGCGCTTCAAGGGTCTCGATCTCAATCTGCTCGTCGCCTTCAGCGTGCTGATGGAGACGCGCAGCGTTTCGCGCGCGGCCGAACAGCTCAACCTCAGCCAGCCTGCGATGAGCGCGGCGCTGGGGCGGCTGCGCGACTATTTCGGCGACGATCTGCTGGTGCTGCAGGGCAAGCGCATGTTCCCCACCCCCTATGCCGAATCGCTGGTACCGATGGTGCAGGACACGCTGCGCCGCATCGACGCGCTGATCACCACCTCGACCAGCTTCGACCCTGCCACCTCGCAACGCGTGTTCCGGCTCATCGCATCGGACTATATCACCGCAGCGGTCATCGCGCCGCTCTCGCGCCGCCTGTCGCATGTCGCGCCCGGCATCCGGCTGGAAGCTGTTCTGCCATCGGACGGCAGCGCGGACCTGATCGCGCAAGGGGCATTCGACCTGCTGATCACGCCCGAGGAGTTCATCAACCCCGGCCAGCCCGCCGAACTGCTGTTCGAAGAGCGCCATGTCATTGTCGGGTGGAAGGGCAATCCCGTCTTTGCCGGCGAGGTGACTCTCGAGGATGTGCTGCGCGCCGGCCATGTCGGCATCCAGATGGGCAACCAGCGCACCAGCGCCTTTGCCGACAGCATCATGGACAAGCTCGGCCATTTCCGCCGGATGGAAATGACCGCCTCGTCGTTCACGGTCGTGCCCTGGCTGATCATCGAGACCAATCGGCTCGCATTGATGCACGAACGACTCGCGCGCGTGATGGCACGGATGTTCCCACTGGCCATCGCGCCCATTCCCTTCGAGTTCCCGGCGATGCGCGAGATGATGCAGTTCAACCATGCCCGCAGCGCCGATGAAGGGCTGGCCTGGCTGCGCGGCGAACTGCGCCGCGACAGCAAGCTCGATTGAGGCAATCATTCACAAATCTGATACCTAGGCATAAATACAATAAGATTTACAGATTTACGGCTCTCCCCTTATCTAGGCCGGGATGAACAGGCCCGGCGACGCAATGCCGGGCGGGGAGAGGCGTATCGGCATGAAGGACATGCGAATCTTGATCGTGGGCGGCGGGATCGGCGGACTGACCTCCGCCATCGCATTGTGCCGCAAGGGGTATGAAGTCGAGGTGATCGAGCGCGATCCTGACTGGTCGGTCTATGGCGTCGGCATCATCCAGCAGGGCAATGTCGTCCGCGCGATGACCGAGCTCGGTCTGATCGACGATTATATCAGTGCGGGCTTCGGCTTCGACCGGGTCCAGGTCTATATCCCGACGGGCGTGTGCGTGGCGGACATTCCGACCCCGCGTCTGGTCGAAGGCTATCCGGGCAATGTCGGCATCGGCAGGCGGGCGCTGCACAAGGTGCTGGGCGACCGTGCGAAAGAGGCGGGCGCGGACATTCGCCTTGGCATCACCATCAGCACCTTGGTGGATGATGGCGAGGGTGTAGCGGTCACCTTCAGCGATGGATCGAGCGGTATCTTCGATCTCGTGATTGGCGCCGACGGGCTCTATTCGCAGACGCGCGGGATGATCTTCCCCGATGCGCCCAAGCCCGAATTCACCGGCCAGTCGGTGTGGCGCTACAATTTCAAGCGCACCCCCGATGTCATCGGCTTGCAGGCCTATGAAGGCCAGACCGGCATCGGCCTTGTCCCGCTCTCGGACGAGCTGATGTACATGTACGTCACCACGCCCGAGCCGGGCAATCCCTGGTACGCCAAGGAAGATCTGGCGAGCACAATGCGCTCCAAGATCGCCGGCGTGCCTTCGCCCGCGATCCAGGCGCTGGTCGGCCAGATCACCGAGGATGACGAGGTGGTCTACAAGCCGCTCGAATGGATGTTCCTTGAAGGCGCGTGGCACAAGGGCCGGGTCGTGCTGCTGGGCGATGCAGTGCACGCGACCACACCGCATCTCGGCCAGGGCGCAGGGATGGCGATCGAGGATGCGCTGGTGCTGGCCGACGAGCTGGTCAAGGCCGACACGCTCGACACCGCGCTCACCGCCTATCGCGACCGCCGCTTCGAACGCTGCCGCTATATCGTCGAATCCTCGCGCGCGATCTGCTTCGGCCAGATCGGCAAGGGGCCGCTGGTCGATAATGCCAAGGCCACGCAGGAAATGTTCATGAAGGTGGCAGAGCCGATCTGACGCTCGCCCCTTTCCAATACAATCAAGGAGTTACCATTATGGCACGTGTCAGCGAAATTCGCCATGTCGGCTATGCCGTCACCGATCTGGCCGCCGAGGCCGCATTCTATCGCGACGTCTGGGGCCTGAAAGAAGCCGGCGAGAAGGACGGCATGCTGCACTTTGCCGCCGAGGGCAATGACGAGCTCTATGTCGTGCGCCTGCGGCAATCGGACACGCAGCGGATCGACATCATCACCCTTGCCGCAGATAGCCGCGAGGATGTCGATGCGCTGCATGCCAAGGTCGCCGACTATGGCTGCCAGATCGTGTTCGCGCCCAAGCAGCTCGACACGCTGGGCGGCGGCTATGGCTTCCGCTTCTTCAGCAAGGACGGCCTGCCATTCGAGATTTCGAGCGATGTCGCCCGCGGCACTGCGCGCGAGCTGACCCGCTGGGAAGGCATTCCGCAGAAGATCAGTCATATCGTGCTGCACTCGCCCGATCACAAGGAAATGGTCCGCTTCTTCACCGACGTGCTCGGCTTCAAGGTCAGCGATTGGCTGGGCGACTTCATGTGCTTCCTGCGCTGCAACCAGTGGCACCACCGCATTGCCCTGCTGCCCGGACCCGCCTGCCTCAACCATGTCGCCTATGACATGCTGGGCGTCGACGATATGATGCGCGGCATCCACCGCCTCAAGCAGCAAGGCACCGATATCCGCTGGGGCCCCGGCCGCCACACTGCGGGCAACAACACCTTCAGCTATTTCACCACGCCCGCAGGCTTTGCGGTCGAATATACCGCAGACCTGGAGGAAGTCGACGACGCCAGCTGGGAAGCCAAGGTGCACACCCCTGCCCCGATGGTCATGGACCAGTGGGGCATCGGCGTCGGCGGACCGCAGACCATGCCGCATCCTGCGCCCGACGCAGGCCTTTTCCAGCCTGCCGGAGTCTGACCTTATGGCCCTGTTCGAATATTTCCCCAATTATGTCTGGAACCTGTCGGTCTCGATCGCGCTGGAAAGCGGCGGCAAGATCGGCGAGATCATCGACATGTGCAAGCCGATCCGCGATGCGGCAGCCAATGGCGAGGATGCCGGCACCGGCGCGTTCCTGCAACAATGGGTGGCGATGGGCGAGAAGCTGATCGGACTCGCCGCCGAGGACGAGGCGCGCGGCCGTACGCTCTCGGCTTCCAAGAAGCTGGAGCGCGCCGCGCTCTACCTGCTGGTCGGCGAACGCATGCAGGGCCATGGCAACCCCGCGCGCGTCGCGACCTTCGCGCTGGCGCAGGACACGTTTGCGCGCGCGATGAAGCTCGGCAACCACCCGGTCGAACGCGTGATGATCCCCTATGAGGGCAGCGAATATCCCGCGCTCTATGTCCGCGCGCCGGGCGATGGCCCCAAGCCGGTCGTGGTCTATTGCAATGGCCTCGATAGCTCGAAAGAGCTGCTCTACTGGTCGAACCTGCCCCAGGCACTAGCCGCGCGTGGCATTTCGACGCTGTGCGTCGAAATGCCGGGTACCGGCGAGGCGCTGCGCATCAGCAACCTGCCCGCCACCCCGCATTCAGAAAAATGGGCCTCGCCCGCGGTCGACTGGCTCGAGAAGCAGAGCGATGTCGATCCCAAGCGCATCGGCATGACCGGCATCTCGCTCGGCGGCCATTTCGCGCCGCGCGCGGTCGCGTTCGAGCCGCGCTTCGCCAGCGGCGCAGTCTGGGGTGCGAACCACAACTGGGCCGAGGTGCAGCAGAAGCGCCTGCGCCGCGAGGGCGAGAACCCCGTGCCACACTACTGGGCCCATGTGCTCTGGGTGTTCGGTGCCAAGGACATGGACGATTTCCACGAAAAGTCGAAGGACATGACGCTCGATGGCGTGATGGAGCGGATCAAGGTGCCGTTCCTGGTCACCCATGGCGCTGAGGACCGCCAGATCAGCGTCGATTATGCGCACCAGAGCTATGAGCAGCTGACCAACTCGCCCAAACGCGAGCTCAAGATCTTTACGCCGCGCGAAGGCGGGGTCGAGCATGTCGGGGCTGACAACATGTCCTATGGCTGCGACTATATCGCCGACTGGTTCGCCGACACCCTGGGCGGCGACATCACCGGAAAGGCCAATCCATGAGCTTCACCGCCACCGCGCGCATCCCCACCGCCAGTGCCAGCAAATACCTGCAACAGGTCTGCAAGCACTGGGAGCACAATCTGCCCGTGAACTTCGACAAGACGCATGGAGAGATCACCTTTGCCAAGGATGCGCGCGGGGCGGACTGGCCCGCCGATGCGCTGGTCACGCTCGATGCCGAAGAAGGCACTCTCGTCTGCACGATCAACGCCAGCGCCGAGGGCCAGCGCGACGGGCTGAAGGGCGCGCTTGAACGCCATATCGACCGCTTTGCGTTCCGCGAGGTGCCGCTCGCCTATAACTGGGTCGATGGATGACTGCGTCTGCCGCACATCTGCGAACAAGCACGCTGATCTCGATCGTCATCTCGATGGCGATCAGCGCAGCGTTCTTTCTGCTGGTGTTCGGCTTGGCGGTGGACGTTCCGGTGTTCGGCACATCGAGTCTGGCACTCGATTTCGTGCCGCAGACGCTGGCCGCAGGGTTCATGGCGGCGTTGATGCCTTGCCTGCAGACCCGCGCGAAGATCATTGCCGGAGATCTGCCCGGCACACCTCTTTCGCCGCTCGCCATTGCCAGGCGCGCGCTGCTGCTCGCGGTGGCGGCGCTGGCGCTCGCTGCATTCGTCACCGCAGGACTGTGGTTCGCCGGAACTACCGCGCTACCCTGGACGGGAGCGCTGGCGCTCAAGATCGGCTATGGTGGCCTGATCGGGCTGATCGTCACGCCCGTCGCGCTTCACGCCCTGCTTTCCAAAGGATAATCCATGGCCCGCACCTTTGTTGACCTTTCGATCTTCCTCGAAAACGACGTCATTACCGATCCGCCGTTCATGCGGCCGAAGATCACCTATCAGCAGCATGCCGATACCGTGGCCGAGCTGGGCCATTTCT
The DNA here is from genome assembly GCF_001557175.1 of Blastomonas sp. CCH9-A1. Taxonomy (NCBI): domain Bacteria; kingdom Pseudomonadati; phylum Pseudomonadota; class Alphaproteobacteria; order Sphingomonadales; family Blastomonadaceae; genus Blastomonas; species Blastomonas sp. CCH9-A1. The sequence goes on along the minus strand of NZ_LSHM01000005.1, from coordinate 31,411 downwards.
TCCCCGGCGTCACGCAGGAACAGACCCCCGATGGCGCGGGCTTTGCGGCGGCGGAATGGGTGACGCTGACCACGCATAACGGCACGCATCTCGACGCACCGTGGCATTTCCACCCGACGATGGACGGCGGTCAACGCGCGATCACCATCGACGAGGTGCCGCTCGAATGGTGCTTCAACCCCGGCGTGAAGCTCGATTTCCGGCATTTTCCCGACGGCTATGTGGTCACCGCCGCCGATGTCGAGGCCGAACTGAAGCGCATCGGCCACGAATTGCAGCCGTTCGAGATCGTGCTGGTCAACACCGCCGCAGGGGGCGCCGTCGGCAATCCCGAATTCGTCAATATCGGCTGCGGCATGGGCTACGAGGCGACCATGTATCTGCTCGAACGCGGCATCCGCGTCACCGGCACCGACGCCTGGAGCTGGGACGCGCCGTTCAGCCATACCGCGAAGAAGGTGGCGGAGACCGGCGACACCTCGCTGATCTGGGAAGGCCACAAGGCCGGGCGCGACATCGGCTATTGCCATCTCGAAAAGCTGCACAACCTCGAAGCCCTGCCCTCGCACGGCTTCACGGTGAGCTGCTTCCCGCACAAGATTCGCGGAGCCTCTGCCGGATGGACGCGCGCGGTGGCGATCATCGAAGACTGATCGATGCAAGGGGGCGCGTTCGATCTTGCCGGCCGCACGGCCATCGTCACCGGATCGACGCGCGGCATCGGGCTGGGCATCGCGCAGCTGTTCGCCGAGATGGGCGCGAATGTCGTCGTGTCGAGCGAAGACGCGGGCGATGTCGCCGAGACCGAAACCGTGCTCGCGGGCCAGGGCTATCGGGTGCGCGGCATCGCCTGCGACGTGACCGATGGCGCGGCGATTACTGGTCTCGTCGATGGCACGATAGCGGCCTTTGGCCGGCTCGACATCCTCGTGTGCAATGCCGGGATCACCGGCGAGGGCGGCAGCTGGGCGCTGGAAGATTTCGACCGGGTGATGGCGATCAACCTGCGCTCGATGGTCACGCTGACCCAGCTTGCCCTGCCGATCATGGCCGAGCGCGGCAGCGGCAGCGCCATCCTGATGTCGAGCCTGTCCGCGCTGCGCGGCAATGGCAGCATCAACGCCTATGCGTTGGCCAAGGCGGGCGTTGCGCAGCTTGCGCGCAACCTGGCGGTGCAATGGGGGCCGAAGGGCGTGCGCGTCAACGCGATCGCGCCGGGGCTGATCCGCACGCCACTCTCCGAACCGCTCATCGCCAACGCGGATTTCATGGCACGGCGGCTGCAGATGACACCGCTGCGCCGCGTCGGTGAGGTCGAGGATATCGCCTCGACCGCGCTGTTCCTCGCCTCGGACGCCAGCCGCTTCATCACCGGTCAGCAGATCGCCGTCGATGGCGGCACATCGGTGACCGATGGCAGCTGAGCGCATCCTGATCACCGGCGCGGGAGGCTTTGTCGGCCAGGCTTTGGTGCGCGCGCTGGCGGGCACGCGGTCGATCGTCGCGACCGACCGGGCGGGGCTGGACGACCTTACGATGCCAGGCGTCACGGCGATGCCCGGCGAGATTGACGATCCGGCGCTTGTCGCCGCACTCACCGCCGAACCGCTCGCCGCGATCATCCATCTCGCGACCATTCCCGGCGGCGCAGCAGAGGCCGATCCGGCACTTGCCGCAAAGATCAATGTCGCCGCGCCGATGGCGCTGATCGATGCCGCCGCCGCGCACGGCAACGCCCCGCGCCTGCTGTTCGCCAGCAGCATCGCGGTGTTTGGCGACCCGCTGCCGCCACATGTCGATGACGCGACCCCGGTCAGCCCGATGCTCCGCTATGGCGCGCACAAGGCGATGATCGAGGAATGGATCGCGACGCTCACCCGGCGCGGCGCGGTGCGCGGGCTTTCCTTGCGCCTGCCCGGCATCATCGCGCGCCGGCTCGCGCCTTCGGGGATGAAATCGGCCTTTCTCAGCAACCTGTTCCACGCGCTGAAGGCCGGGGAGCCGATCACCCTGCCCGTCTCCGCCGATGCGACCTGCTGGCTGCTCTCGCGCCGGGCGCTGGTGGCGCAGCTCGTCACCGCGCTCGACTTGGCCGAGGACCCCGACAGCGCCCGTCTGAACCTGCCCGCGCTCCGCATCCACATGGGCGATCTGGTCGCCGAGGTCGCGCGCCAGACCGGGGCCGATGCCGCTCTTGCGACCTATGACCCCGATCCGGCGATCGAAGCCGCCTTCGGCGCGCAGCCGCCGCTCTCCACCCCCGCCGCCGATGCGCTCGGCCTTGCGCATGACGGCACGCTTGCCGATCTGGTCGCCCACGCGCTCGCCGATCTGTAATTCTTGGAAAGGACGCCCGCATGAAACTCGCCACCATCGAGAACGGCACGGCCGACGGCGCACTCGTCGTCGTCAGCGCCGATGGCAGCCGCCATCTGCCCGCCGCGATTGCCACGCTCCAGGCGGCGATCGAGAGCTGGGAAACGTCCGAACCGGCGCTGCGCATGCTGGCCGCGCGGCTCGATGCGGGCGAAGGCGACAGCACCGATGGCCTCGCCTTCGCGGCCCCGCTACCCCGCGCCTGGCAATGGCTCGACGGCTCGGCCTATCGCAGCCATGGCGAGCTGATGGAGACGCTGTTCGGCACAGAACCCCCGCCGCCGGGACGCCCGCTGATGTATCAGGGCCTGTCGCACCAGTTCCTATCCGCCACTGCCGATGTGCCGCTGCCGCGCGAGGAGGACGGCATCGATTTCGAGGGCGAATTCGGCGTCATCACCGATTTCGTGCCGATGGGCGTCACGGCCGAACAGGCACTGTCGCACATCAAGCTGCTGGTGCAGATCAACGACTGGTCCCTGCGCGCGCTGGCACCCATCGAGATGAAGACCGGTTTCGGCTGGGTCCAGGCCAAGCCCGCCTGTTCGGTCGCGCCCTTTGCCGTCACCCCCGATGCGCTGGGCGATGCGTGGAGTGAGGGCCGCGTCCATCTGCCGCTCACCGTCGATTGGAACGGGACAAGGTTCGGCAATGCCGAGGGCGGCGCGATGGAGTTCGGCTTTCACGAACTGGTCGCACATGCCGCGAGCACGCGCTCGCTCTGCGCAGGCACGATCATCGGATCGGGCACGGTCTCGAACAGCAACTTCCGCGAGATCGGTTCAGCCTGCATCGCCGAGCGGCGCGGCATCGAGATGCTCGACGAGGGCAAACCGCGCACCAGCTTCATGCATTTCGGCGACACCGTGCGCATGGAAGCGCGGCTGCGCGACGGCGGGCTGCTGTTCGGCGCGATCGACCAGAAGGTGATCAAGGGATGACCGGCTCTCCCCCCGTGCGCCGCATCGTCACTGGCCATGACGCGGCCGGGCGCGCGGTGTTCACCGCCGACGACCTGCTGCCGGTCACCCCGATCCCCTCGGGCGATGCCGCCTTCAGCCTGATCTGGACCACGGCGAGCGTGCCTGCAGACAATAACGATGATAGCGACGGGCGCAGCCGCGATGCCGGGCTGACGCTGCACCAGGGATCGGTGATCCGCATCGTCGACATGCTGCCCGGCGGGGTTTCGCCCTTCCACCGGTCGAGCAGCATCGATTACGGCATCGTGCTGTCGGGCGCGGTCGAACTGGAGCTGGACGATGGCGCGGTGACGACCGCGCGCGCGGGCGACATCATCGTCCAGCGCGGCACCATCCATCTGTGGCGCAACCCTTCCGCGAGCGAAAATTGCCGCATCGCCTTCGTGCTGATCGAGGCGGCGCCCAGGATCGTGGACGGAAAGCCCCTGCCCGATGTAATGGGCTGAGCTTATGATCACGCGCGAAACCGTCATTCTCGTCCCCGGCCTGTTGTGCGATGCGGATGTCTGGACGGACCAGATCGCCGCCTTGTCGCCGCTGTACGAGGTCATCGTTCCCGACCTCACCCGGCACGATTCGCTGCAGGGCATGGCCGCGCACATCCTGGAGGGCGCGCCCGAGCGCTTTTCGATCATCGGCCATTCGATGGGCGGACGCGTGACGCTCGAGGTATTCCGCCTGGCACCGGAAAAGGTCGAGCGGATCGGCCTGCTCGACACCGGCGTACATCCCGCGCCACCGGAGGAATTGCCCAAGCGCCAAGCGATGCTCGACATCAGCGCAGGCCAGGGCATGACCGCGCTCGCCGATGCGTGGCTTCCGCCGATGGTGCGGCCCGGCCTGCTCGATGCCGACCCGGCGCTGCGCGCGACGCTCTATGCGATGATCGAGCGGATGACGCCCGCGATCCACCGCCAGCAGATCACCGCGCTGATCAACCGCCCCGACGCTGCCCCGCTGCTGTCGCAGATCGCCTGCCCGGCGCTGGTCGGCGTCGGCGAACTCGACCTGTGGAGCCCGCCCGACCAGCACGTCCCCATCGCCGAAGCGATCGTAGGCGCGACGATGGTGGTCTTTGGCGGCGCAGGCCATATGGCCCCGATGGAAAAGCCCGATGCGGTCAACGCGGCGCTGCTGGAGTGGATGGCACGCCCCGTTGCGGGGTGATGGCGGGCGTCGGCGGAGTCAGGAGGCTTCGCGGCACAAGTTCGAGACAGGTTAGCGCCTCCCCCCCTCCGCTCAGCCTGAGCTTGTCGAAGGCCCCGTTAGATGGCCTACATATGCGCGGGGCCTTCGACGGTCGCGGGCTTGCGCCCGCTGCTCAGACTGAGCGGACATGGTGATGGCCTGCCGCTCAGGACTTGTGCTCCTCGGCCTGCACTGGCTAGGCCTCGTGTCCCCGATTAACCCGTTCTAGAAAATTCTCTGCCATGAAGCGAAACTCTCGCCCATCATGGTCAGCAATTGGCCGGGCGAAGGAAGTCATCATATTCAGGGCGCAAGGGCATGAAGGACCTCGACACCTCCACCGACACATCCGCGTTCGAGCTGCCTGCGGAACTCGACGCGCAGGGCCGGCTCACGGCGGCTTGCGCGGCCGCAGCCCTGGTGCGGATGGAGGCGCATGGCCTCGTCATGCTCACCAATCTTTTATCCGACGCGGAAGCCGCAACCGGGCTCGCGCTGATCCGCGAGACCATCGACGATCCCGACCGCCAGCGCTGCGCCTTTGCGAGCGAGACCGACAATCGCTATGTCCGCCGCGATTTCTGTTCGCTGCCCTCCACGCCGCCGGTGGCGGATCTGGTCGCGACGCTCGCGCAGCGGCTGGAAGCCGTGCTGTCGCATTATTGCCACCGCTCCCATCCGCTGCTCGAAGTCACCACGCTCACCAGCTATCGCGGCTCGTCGCACCAGTATATCCATCGCGACCCCAGCGGCGTGATCAGCCTGTTTGCGGCGGTGGAGGACGTGTCCGAGCAGCAGGGCGGGACGGTTTTCGTCCCCGGCACGCAACTGTTCGATGGCACCGCGCCCAAGCATGACGATGCGGCGCTGGAGCGGATGGAGCTGTTCCGCCTCGCGTGCAACTGGCGCATCCTGCGGCACAATCTGGCCAAGCTGTGGGCCATGGGCCGCAACAATGACGCGCCGCTCGCGCCGGGCGAGTTTGGCGACCGGGTGTTCTCGCGCATCTGGGACGAGCACCAGCCCAATCTGCTGCGCTTCTTGCTCGGCAAGAATTCGCAGTTCAGCCTGCGCATGCTGAGTCCAGGCCGGTTGCTGAAGCTGGTCCGCCAGCGCGCCGAACACGACGGCGAGTTCCGGCTCGTTTCCACCGCGCCGCGCAAGGGCACGGTGATCCTCTACCAGAGCGACATGCTGCACGCAGGCCCCGACAACCGTTCGGCTGAGCCCCGGCGGCTGTTCAGCATGAGCATCGCACGCGAGACCATCTCGGCCAAGCGGTGGCACGACGGCTATTCGCCGCACCCGAGCCTGATCGCCGAGCCGCTGAGCTTCGGCGACCTGCTGGACCGGCCCGTCCGCAAGGACCGGGCTGGAAGCGAACTGCGCATCGCAAGCTGATCTGGCGCGCGCCCCTTACCTTCTCCGCTCAGCCTGAGCCTGTCGAAGGCCACGCAATTTGGCCAGCGTCGGTGCGGGGCCTTCGACGGTCGCGGGCTGCGCCCGCTGCTCAGGCTGAGCGGCGGTCGCTGGCGCCGACAAATCGGAAGCCGCCTTGGCCCTCAAACCGTCCCCACCAGCGGCATGAGCCCGGGGTTGAGCGCCGCTCTTGCATGCTGGCGCATGCGCTGCTCGGCTTCGTCTGCGCGGCCAGACAGGATCGCGTCGGCGACCGCGAGATGTTCTGCGTGCGCGGCCTTGAGGTTCGTGTGCGCATTGGCAAGATCGTCCCAGTCGAGCGCCAGCGCCGCAGCCGAGGCGAGCGGGAGGTGGTTGTTGCGCGACAATGCCACGCCGATCGCGCGGTTGCCGCTGGCATCGAGCAGCAGGTCGTGAAACGCAAGATTGTAACTGTAGAAGCGGTCGATATCCTCGGACGCGAAGCTGTCGCCCGCAAACAGCGCATCGCCCTCGGCCAGCACCGCCTTCAGCCGGCGCGCAAAGCCGGGCGCGATCGGGCGCGAGGCGATCAGCCGCACTGCCAGCCCTTCGAGCACGCCGCGCACCTCGATCGCATCGTCGATCTGGGCAGGCGTCACCCCGCGCGCCGCATAACCGCGCCGCCCCAGCTTCGCCACCAGCCCTTCCTGCTCCAGCGTGCGAAGCGCGGTGCGCACCGGCATGCGCGAGACGCCGAAGCGCTCTGCCGTCGCGATCTCGGCGATGCGCGCGCCATCGGGAATCTCGCCCGAAACGATCATCTTGCGCAGGGCAAAGAGCACGCGCTGGCCGGGCTTCATCGGGGCAGTCATGCCGCCCTGTTTAGCCTGTGCGCCCGCACCGACAAGCCCCCGCATCTGGCTTGCGCCGCCAAGCAAACTGCATTATTGGATCCAATAACGATTTATCTCAGGAGAGGCACCGATGGCCACCGCCCCCGATCTGGAAGAGCGCAGCGCTGCGCACACCACCGCGCCCTGGCCGCGCAACGCCTGGTATGTCGCGTGCACTCCGCAAGAGATAGAAGGCAAGCCGCTCGGCCGCACGATCTGCGGCGAGCCGATGGTGTTCTTTCGTGGGCGCGAGGGCAAGGTCGCCGCGCTCGAGGATTTCTGCCCGCATCGCGGCGCGCCGCTGTCGCTCGGTTTCGTCCGCGATGGCGCGCTCGTCTGCGGCTATCACGGGCTCGCCATGGGCTGCCATGGCAAGACCGAGGGCATGCCCGGCCAGCGCGTCGGCGGTTTCCCGCCCATCCGCACCTTTCCGGTGATCGAGCGCTATGGCTTCATCTGGGTCTGGCCGGGCGATGCCGATGCGGCCGATCCCGCCAAGCTCAGGCACCTCGAATGGGCCGAGGACGAAGGCTGGGCCTATGGGGGCGGGCTGTATCATATCCGGTGTGACTATCGGTTGATGATCGACAACCTGATGGACCTGACGCACGAAACCTATGTCCATGCGACCAGCATCGGCCAGAAGGAGATCGACGAGGCCCCGGTCAAGACCAGGCTGGTCGGCGATGAGGTGGTGACCAGCCGCTTCATGGACGACATCGACCCGCCGCCCTTCTGGGCGATGGCGCTGCGCGGCGCGGGGCTTCCCGATAGCGGCCCGGTCGATCGCTGGCAGCTCTGCCATTTCCATCTGCCCAGCAGCGTCGAGATCGAGGTCGGCGTCGCGCCGGTCGGCGAAGGCGGCTATGAGGCCCCGCTCGATCGCAAGGCCTATTCAGTGGTTGTCGATTTCATGACGCCGGAAACCGAAGGCTCGCACTGGTATTTCTGGGGCATGGCGCGGCGCTTCGCGGTCGACGATGCCGAACTTACCACCACCATCCGCGACGGCCAGGGCAAGATCTTCGCCGAGGACATGGAAATGCTCGAGCGCCAGCAGAAGAATCTCGACCTCTATCCCGACCGCCGCCTGCTGCTGCTCAATATCGACGCCGGCGGCGTCCGCGCGCGCCGGCTGATCGAACAGGCGATTGCGGCGGAATCAGGCTGATGCGACAGGCCGCAGCCCTACCTACAGCATTGTCAGTAGACGCGCGCTGATTGGTTGATAAGGTGCGCGCCATGCGTGTGCTCAAACGTCTGGCGCTCAGCCTTCTCGTCCTTGTCGTCGTAACCGCCATTGCCCTTGCGGTGTGGGAGCCGCTGGTGGCCGAATCGGGCAAGGCCCCGGCGTCGCGCAAATATGACGTGGAGATCGTCCGCGACGATTTCGGCGTGCCGCATATCTTCGGCAAGACCGATGCCGATGTCGCCTATGGCGTCGCCTATGCGCATAGCGAGGATGATTTCTCGACCATCCAGGAAGTCGCCGCGATGACCCGCGCGCGCACCGGCGCGATGACCGGTCAGGATGGCGCCAAGGTCGATTTCGCTGCGCATCTGCTCGATATTCGCGGCACGGTGGACCGCAAGTACGACACGCTGCCCGCCGATATCCGCGCGCTGCTCGATGCCTATGCCGCCGGCCTCAACCATTATGCCGACAAGCACCCCGAAGAGGTACGCCTGTCCGGCCTGTTCCCACTCGAAGGTCGCGACATCGCCGCGGGCTTCGTGCTGCGTTCGCCCTTCTTCTTCGGGCTCGATTCGGTGCTGGGCGCGCTGGTCGAGGGCAAAGACCTGCCGATCGAGGGCGGGCCGAAGCTCTCCGGCAAAGAAGTCGCGCGCGTCACCCCGATCGGTCCCGAGCCCGACATGAATGGGTCGAATGCCTTTGCCGTCGCCCCTGCGCGCTCGACCGACAATGTCACGCGGCTGATCTCCAACTCGCACCAGCCCTGGCGCGGCGGCGTCGCGTGGTACGAGCTGGTGGTGCATTCGGAAGAGGGCTGGGATTTTGCGGGTGCGACCTTCCCCGGATCGCCCTATCCGTTCCTGGGCCATAACAAGTATCTGGGCTGGACCAACACGGTCAACCGGCCCGACCTGATCGATGTCTACAGACTCGAGCTGAACGACGACAGGACGCAATACCGGCTCGACGGAAAGTGGCGCGACCTCGAATCCAAGCGCGTCTGGCTCAAGGTCAAGATGGGCCCCTTCACCCTGCCCGTGCCGCAGACCGTCTATCGCTCGGACCATGGCCCGGTCATCATGAACGACAAGGGCGCGTTCGCGATCCGCTATGCCGGCATCGACGAATTGAAGATGCTCGAGCAATATTTCCGCATCAACAAGGCGCGCGATTTTGCCGAATGGCAGCAGGCGATGGCAATCCAGGGCGTGCCCGCGACCAATTTCATCTATGCCGATGCCAAGGGCAATATTGCCATGGCGTACAACGCGCTGTTCCCTGCGCGCAAGCCGGGGGCGAACTGGCGCGGGGTGCTGCCTGGCGATCGCAGCGACCTGATCTGGAAATCGCACCTGCCCTGGGACCGGGTGCCGCTGCTGGTCAATCCCGCGTCCGGCTATATCATGAACGCCAACAACACGCCGTTCGTCGCGGCGGGTCCCGGCGACGAGCTCGATCGCGCCAGCTTCTCCCCTCTCTTGGGGATCGAGGACGACATGACCAATCGCGCGCGCCAGGCGATCAAGCTGTTCGAGGCGGCAGGCCAGATCGACGCGGCAACGCTGGCGCGGATCAAGTACGATGTCGGCTATGACAAGTCGGATTACGCCACCGGCTGGATCAACGCCGTTCTCGCGGTCAAGCCCGATGGCGACAAGCGCATTCCCGAGGCGCAGGCGCTGCTGCGTGCCTGGGACTGGCAGATGGACGGCAAGGGCAAGGGCGATGCCTTGGCGCTGATGCTGATGCGCCCGGCGATGCGGCAGAGCTATCGCCGCCTGCCGCTGCCCGATCCGCGCGAGGAGCTGGTCGCGGCGATCGATCATCTCGAGAAGCATTTCAAGACGCTCGATCCGAAGCTCGGCACCGTGCTGCGGCTGCGCCAGGGCAAGGTCGATCTGCCGATGGACGGCGGATCGGACACGCTGCGCGCCGCGACTCTATGGGACGTCGACGAGAAGGACGGCCGCTTCGCCGTGCGCCATGGCGACAGCTTCATCCAGTTCGTCGAATGGGATGATCAAGGCAATGTGACTTCGCGCTCGATCCAGCCGTTCGGCGCGGCGACGACGCGGCCGGACAGCCCGCATTATGCCGACCAGGCCAAGCTGTTCGTCGAACACAAGACGAAGCCCGTCTATTTCACCCGCGAAGCACTGATGCCGCATGCCAAGCGGCGCTATCGCCCGTGATTGCGCTTGAAACCGGTTGGACAAACCTTATGGTTTCGAACAGCAACCTGAAGGCGGCACCGGCGCTCCTACATCAGCCGGTGGCACCCGATAGAACAGTCATATTCGCTCCCAAGAGAGGCTCCATATCCATGCTCAAGCCCTTCCGCTCGCTGATCGCCGTATCCTCGCTGGCGCTTGCCGTGGCGCTTTCCCCCGCCCAAGCACAACAGGCCGCGCCCGTCGCTGATCTGGTCAAGACGGTGAACATCCCCTATCAGCAGTTCACGCTGGCCAATGGCCTCACCGTCATCGTTCACGAGGACCGCAAGGCCCCGATCGTGGCGGTTTCGATCTGGTATGATGTCGGCTCGAAGCACGAGCCCAAGGGCAAGACCGGCTATGCCCATCTGTTCGAGCATATCATGTTCAACGGATCCGAAAACGCGCAGGGCGACTATTTCGAATATCTGAAGAAGCTCGGCGCGACCGATTTCAACGGCACCACCTGGTTCGATCGCACCAACTATTTCCAGACCGTGCCCAAGGCGGGGCTGGAAGGCGCCCTGTTCCTGGAAAGCGACCGCATGGGCCATCTGCTCAACGGCATCACCCAGGAGAAGCTGACCAACCAGATCGGCGTGGTGCAGAACGAGAAGCGCCAGGGCGATAACCAGCCTTATGGCCTGGTCGAATACAAGCAGATCGAGATGCTCACGCCCCCTGAGCATCCCTATGGCCATTCGACCATCGGATCGATGGAGGACCTGCAGGCCGCCTCGCTCGACGACATGAAGAAGTGGTTCACCGACCATTACGGCCCGAACAATGCGATCCTGGTGCTGGCGGGCGACATCAACGTCGCCGAAGCCAGGCCGCTGGTCGAGAAATATTTCGGCGATATCGCCAAGGGTCCTGAAGTTGCCAAGCTGAACCCGCCGCTGCCGACGCTCGACAAGGAGAAGGTCGCGGAGATGAAGGACAAGGTGCCGACCGCGCGCCTCTATCGCTTCTGGACCGTGCCCGGCCTCAATGACCCCGATTATGCCGCACTCGACGTTGCCGCGACCGTGCTCGGCGGCCTGGCCAGCTCGCGGCTCGACAACATTCTTGTGCGCGACGAGCAGACCGCGGTCGCCGTCACTGCATCTGCCCAGCCCTTCGTCCATGGCAGCGTGTTCGAGGTCTATGTCGATGTGAAGCCGGGCGCGGATGTCGACGCGGTATCCAAGCGGCTCGACGCGATCATGGCCGATTTCATCGCCAAGGGCCCGACCGCCGACGAGGTGCAGCGCGTCGCGACGCGCGAGGCGGCCCAGCGCATCAACGGCCTGGAACAGGTCGGCGGCTTTACCGGCAAGGCGGTGACGCTGGCCGAAGGCGCGCTCTATTCGGACGATCCGGCCTTCTACAAGAAGCAGCTCGACATGCTGGCCGCGATGACGCCGGCCAAGGTCACGGCTGCGATGCAGAAATGGCTGACTCGCCCCGTCGCCAAGCTGCACGTGCTGCCCGGTGAGCGCGATGCCTATCAGGAAGTCGCGGGCGGCAACGGCCAGGTGACCGGCAGCGGCCCGGCGATGCGCACGGGCGTTCTCAATGCACCGGCGTTCTATTCAAGCATGGCCGAAGACGCGATGGCGGCCGGCGCTGCGAGCAAGCAGCCGCTCGCCGCGGTCGATCGTTCTACCTTCCCTGAAGCCGGCGCGGTGCCTGATCTCGACTTCCCCGATGTCGAGGAAGCCACGCTCTCGAACGGCATCAAGGTGCGCTTCGCCAAGCGGACTGCCGTGCCGGTGGTGCGCGTCGCCGTCAGCTTCGATGCCGGCTATGCGAGCGATCCCAAGGATGCGCTCGGTACCAACAGCCTGATGATCGCGCTGCTGCAGGAAGGCACCCAGAAGCTCAATTCGGTGCAACTGGCCGAGGCGCAGGAGCGCCTGGGCACCAATATCAGCGCCTCGTCGGACCTCGATCGCACCATCGTCTCGATGAGCGCGATGAAGGCCAATCTCGGCGCATCGCTCGACCTCCTCACCGATGTCATCCGCAACCCCGCTTTCGATGCCAAGGAGCTGGAGCGCGTGCGCGTGCAGCAGTTGACCCGCATTCAGGCGGAATTTACTCAGCCGCAAGGCATCGCGCTGCCCAACCTGCCGCCGCTGCTCTACGGCCCGGCCCATCCCTATGGCGTGCCGCTGACCGGCACCGGCGATCCGGCGGTGGTCGCCAAGCTGACCCGCGACCAGCTCGCCGCCTATCACGCCCAGTGGATGCGGCCTGAGCGCGCATCGATCTTCGTCGTCGGCGACACCAGCCTCAAGGACATCATGCCGATGCTCGAAGAGCGTTTCGGCAAATGGCCGTCGAACCGCATGGCGCTGATGCAGAAGGATTTCAGCGCGGCGATCCCGGCTGGCCAGGGCCGCATCATCCTGATCGACCGTCCCAATTCGCCCCAGTCGCTGATCCTGGCGGGTCAGGTGCTGAAGGCCAAGGGCACCGACAATCTGCTGGCGCTCGAAACCGCGAACGACATTCTGGGCGGCGATTTCCTCTCGCGCATCAACATGGACCTGCGCGAGACCAAGGGCTGGTCCTATGGCACCCGCACGCTGATCCAGCGGCCCAAGAACGACGTGCCGTTCCTGGCCTTTGCGCCGGTGCAGACCAACCAGACCGGCCCCTCGGTGACCGCGATCATCCAGCAGATGAACGATTTCATCGGCTCCAAGGGCGTGACCCCGGAAGAGCTCGACCGCACGGTCAAGGGCAACAGCCTGGAGCTGGCAGGCACCTATGAGCGCTCTGCCGCAGTGCTGTCGCAGATGCAGTCGGACGCGCTCTATGGCCGCCCGACCAACTATGCCGAAAGCCTGGCCGCGCAATATCGCAGCATGGATGCCGAGAAGCTCAACGGGGCGATGCGCACCGCGCTCAACCCCAAGACGCTGACCTGGGTGATCGTGGGCGATGCCGCCAAGGTCGAGCCGCAGCTCAAGGAACTGGGCATGCCCGTCGAGGTTCGCCGCGCGGCACCTGCCGCCGGAGACAAATAAGCCAACTACCCTTCAACCCACCACAGAGAGGACGAGTATTATGTCAGTTGCTGGACAATATGATTGCGTGACCAAGTCGCCGATGGGCGACCAGAAGTCGGTACTGACCGTCAATGTCGATGGCGACAGCTGGACCGGATCGAATGCCGGCCAGATGGGCTCGCTCGACATCACCGACGGCAAGGTCGACGGCAACACGCTGACCTGGACGATGGACATGAAGGTGCCGATGCCGATGAAGCTCGAAGGCACCGCGACCGTCGATGGCGACACCATCACCGGCCAGATCAAGGCCGGCGCATTCGGCACCATGGCGATGAGCGGCACCCGCAAGGCGTAAGCTTTCGCCATAGATTCGAAAGACCCTCCCCGTGGCCGTCATGGGGAGGGTTTTTTATTGGCGATGCGCGGCCACTGGGTCGTTCGGATCGGGCGTTTCGCTCGACGACACATGGTTGAGCGCGATCACCCAGCGCCCACCGACTTTCCGCATCAGCCGGGTGTTGATGCCATATTGCGGGCTTTGTGCCCGATCGAGATGATAGCGACTGATCAGCTGCGCGGCGTCGTCGCTCAGCATCTCCACCTTGATGTCGTAGAAATGCAGCGTCCCGCGCTTTTCCGGCGCGCCGCCATAATCGCGGACATAATGGTCGAGCGTTCCCTGCCAATCGCGCTGGAACTGCCCGCGCGAGACGAACACCACTCCGGGGTTGAGGAAGCCGCGCATATAGCCCTGAAAGTCGCCGCGATTCCACGCGGCTTCCATGTCCGCGATGACATTGCGGATTTCCGCTTCGGCTGATGGCACTTCGGCGTGGGCAGGCGATGCTGCGAGGCAGAGCGCCAGTGCTGCCAGAAACCAAAATCGCCCTCCCCCGTCATTCCCGCGAACGCGGGAATCCCGCTTTTGCGCAAAGCTTTGAACAGGAAGCGGGACCCCCGCCTTCGCGGGGGTGACGGAATTGGTGAGTGCGCGGGACCTCACTTCCCCGCCTTGGCGAGCTTTGCCTTCTCCGCCGCGATGAATTCCTCCATCTTCTGCTCCATCACCGGCAGCGGCACCGATCCCAGCATCAGATAGGTGTCGTGGAACGGGCGCTGGTCGAAGGCCGCGCCCAGCTCGGCTTCCGCCTTCGCACGCATCTTGCGCAGCGCCAGCTCGCCCAGCTTGTAGGCGAGCGCCTGGGCCGGCCAGGAGATATAGCGATCGACCTCGGTCTCGACATCGCGCGGGGCCAGCGCGGTATGGCTGGCGAGATAGTCGATGGCTTGGCTCCGGGTCCAGCCCTTGGTATGCACGCCGGTATCGATCACCAGCCGCGCCGCGCGCCACATTTCGAAGGTCTGGCGGCCGAATTCCTCATAGGGCGTCTCGTAGATGCCGATCTTCGATCCCAGCCATTCGGTGTACAGCCCCCAGCCCTCGCCATAGCCGGAGAAATAGGTCTGGCGGCGGAATTCGGGCCGGTTGGGGGCTTCGAGCGCCACCGCCGCCTGGAAGCTGTGCCCCGGATTGCACTCGTGCAGCGCCAGCGCGGGGATGTTGTACAAGGGCCGCTGCGGCAGGTCATAGGTGTTGAACAGGCACGCATCCAGACCGCCGCGCCCCGAGGTGTAGATCGGCGCGATCACATCGGGCACCGGCAGCACGGTGAAGCGATAGCGCGGCAGGAAATTGAACGTGTCCTTGAGCTTGCCGTCCATCTTCTTGACCGTATAGGCCGCAGCCCCCAGCAGCTCGCGCGGTGTTCTGGCATAGAATTGCGGGTCGGTGCGCAGGAATTGCAGGAATTCGGGGAAACTGCCCTTGAACCCGGTCTCGCGCATCGTCCGCTGCATGTCGGCATCGATCCGCGCCACTTCCTTCAGCCCGATTTCGTGGATCTCCTCGGGCGTCAGGTCGAGCGTGGTGAAGACCTTGATCATGTCCTGATAGAAGCGCTTGCCATCGGGCAGCGCATAGGCGGCGATGGTCGTGCGCGCCTTGGGCATGTACTCGGTCCGCATGAAACCGAGCAGCTTGGTATAGGCGGGCACCACCGACGTCTCGATCGTCTTCAAGGCCTCGGCGCGGAGCGCGGCCTGTTCGGCGGGCGGTATGCTCTGCGGCATCACGCGGAAGGCATCGTAGAACGGATTGGCCTCGCCCGGCACCGTATAGGCCTCGATCGTCTTGTCGCGCCCCTCAATGCCGACGCGCGGCACGGTATAGCCCCGGGCCAGCCCTGCGCGCATGTTGACGATATTCTCGTCGAAATAGCGCGGAACATCGCGCATCCGCCCCAGATAGCGCTTGTAGCCGGTGGCATTGCCAAAGCCCTGGCGCGGGTTCAGCCCGCCCCAGAAGAAGGTGTCGCTGTTGAACGGCGCTTCATAGGTCTTGTATTCCAGCCCCTTGGCATTTTCCCAGACCGACTGGCGGAACACCGCGGCGTTGACCTGCTCTTCGGGCGACAGCTGATCCATCGGGATCGCGTCGAGCTGTTTCAGCACATCCTGCCAATAGGCGAGCCTGCGCGCCTGATCCGCCGGGGTTTCGCTGGTCAGCCGGTCGCCATCGACCCAGCGGCCATTTTCCTTGATCTGGGCCAGTTCCTTCTGCCGCCAGTCCCACTCCGCATCATAGAGCGCGCGCAGCTTCGCATCCATCGGGCCGGGCGCGGGCTTGGCGGCGGCGGGTGCAGACGCGGCGTCCTGCGCCATGGCGGGAGCGTTCGCCGTGCCGAGCAGCAGCGATGCGATAAGGATGGATGCGCGCATGGTGATGGGCCCCTTCGGAATGCCGTAAGCAGTTGTTCGGCATTAGAATGAAGGGCATTCGGCAGGTCAAGCGATCAGTATACGAAACGCGGCAGGCGATTGAATTGCATGCTCTTTTCCGCCACTCCGGCGCAGGCGGGGGTCCCCCTGATGCACGACAGCGAACGAGCGAGCGGGATTCCCACGTGCGCGGAAATGAAGGGTTCAGGCGTCTCTCTTCTTCACCAGCGCCGACCGCAGGCACCGGCACACCACCTCGCCCCGCTGGTTGATCAGTTCGTGCGTGAAGGTGACGATCCCGGCATTGGGCCGCGATTTCGACTCCTTGAGTTCGGTCACCTCACTGGTCGCGCGCATCGTATCGCCGATGAACACCGGCTTGGGCATGACCAGCTTGTCGTAACCGAGGTTCGCCACCAAAGTACCCAGCGTCGTATCCCCCACCGACAGACCGACCATCAGGCTGAAGGTAAAGGTGCCGTTAACCAGGATCTGCCCGAACTCGCTCGCCTTGGCCGCCTCGACATCGAGATGCAGCGGCTGCGGATTGTGCGTCATCGTGCTGAACAGCAGATTGTCGGTCTCGGTCACCGTGCGCCGGATCTCATGCTCGATCCGGTCACCGACCTGCCATTCGTCGAAATATCGTCCTGCCATATTTCCCTACCTCAACTACCCCTCTCCCTCGATGGGAGAGGGCTGCGAAGACTTATGAGCGAAGCGAATTAGTCGAAGCTGGGTGAGGGTGAGAATGCGCCAGCTCGCAACCATCACCCTCATCCAACTGCGCCTAGCCGGCTACGCCGACAAGGCTCCGTATCCTTCTCCCTGTCCAGGGAGAAGGACCAGCGCGCATCACTCCGCCGCCGCTTCGATCCGCACCAGCAACGCCTCGACCTGCACCTGCGCGCCCTCGCTGGCGTTAAGCTCCGCCACCACGCCATCGAACGGCGCGACAAGCGAATGCTCCATCTTCATCGCCTCGAGCGTCAGCAGCTTCTGCCCCTTGGCGACCTGTTGACCCGCCGCCACATCCACCGCAATCACCTTGCCCGGCATGGGGGAGAGGATGGAGCCGCTGCCTGCCGCCGCCGCACCTGCATTGAATCGCGGCAGGCCAATAGCAAAGCTCTGGCCTGCCTTCGTTACCAATGCAGAATCTTGATCTATCGCTGAGGAATAGACATTGCCGCCGAAGTCCGGGACCTTGGAAAGATGATGGACTGTACCACCGGCCTGCAAGACCAATGCCGTCCTTTTGCCGCTGTTGAGCCTGAAGCCTTCCAGCAATTCGTTGTCACGCGAATGACGCGAAGCGTCCGCATAGGCATGAACCAGGTGACGGCCAGCCTGACCGAGCAACTCATGATCAGGCTCTGCTGGCGGGATGAGAGCGTCCCCCTGCTCTGCAATGAAGGCTGTCGTGATCAGCGCAGATCGGAATGGTGCACTGCTTGCCGCCTTGTGCAAGAAACCTGCATTGGACTTGACCGGCCAGACCGCAGTGCCCTCAAGCGCGGATAGCAACCTGTCGACAGCATCATCCCGATCCGAACCATGGACGATGATCTTGGCAATCATCGGGTCATAGAATGGAGAAACAACCGACATTTCCTCGACGCCGGTATCAACCCGAGCTTCCTCTTCGGGAAGGCAATAGCGATCCAGCCTGCCGGTGCTGGGAAGAAATCCGCTCGCCGGGTCCTCCGCATACAACCGCGCTTCCATCGCCCAGCCGTTGATGCTGAGCTCCTCTTGGCGCAGCGGGATCGGCTCGCCGCTCGCCACGCGCAGCTGCCATTCGACCAGATCGACCCCGGTAATTTCCTCGGTCACCGGATGCTCGACCTGCAGCCGCGTGTTCATTTCCATGAACCAGATGCGATCCGCACGGAGGCCTTCGGAGCCATCGGCGATGAACTCGATCGTGCCTGCGCCCTGATAATCCACGGCTTTCGCCGCGCGCACCGCCGCGCCGCACACCGCTTCGCGCGTTGCCTCGTCCATGCCGGGCGCGGGGGCTTCCTCGATCACCTTCTGGTGGCGGCGTTGCAGCGAGCAATCGCGCTCGAACAGATGGACGACATTGCCATGGGCATCGCCGAACACCTGCACCTCGATATGGCGCGGGCTTTCGATCCATTTTTCCAGCAGCACGACATCATTGCCAAAGCTCGCCGCCGCCTCGCGCTTGCAGCTGGTGAGCGCGTCGGCGAAACCGGCGGCGTCATCGACCTTGCGCATCCCCTTGCCGCCGCCCCCCGCGACCGCCTTGATCAGCACCGGATAGCCGATGCGTTCGGCCTCTGCCGCGAGCCGCTCGGGGCTCTGGTCCTCGCCCAGATAGCCCGGCGTGGTGGGTACGCCGGCTGCGTCCATCAGCTTTTTCGCCGCGTCCTTGAGGCCCATGGCGCGGATCGAGTCCGGCTTGGGGCCGACCCAGATCAGCCCGGCGGCGATCACGGCCTCGGCAAACTCGGCGTTTTCCGAAAGGAAGCCATAGCCCGGATGGATCGCCTCCGCGCCGGTCGCCTTGGCGGCGGCGATGATCTTCTCGCCCACCAGGTAGCTCTCGCGCGCCGGTGAAGGTCCGATATGTACGGCTTCATCCGCCTTGCGCACATGCAGCGCCCTGGCGTCGGCGTCCGAGTACACCGCGATGGTGCGGATGCCCATCGAGCGCGCCGTACGGATGATCCGGCAAGCGATTTCGCCCCGGTTGGCGATGAGGAGGGATTTCAGCATGGGGTGTTCCCTTGAAATCCTCCCCGAGCTTGTCTCGGGGAGGGGGACCGCCCGGCCCTTGCCGGGTGGTGGAGGGGCAATCGCGCGACCGCGTAGTCGACAATGCCCTCGGCAACCTGCGCGCAATCCATCAATACGTCACTGGCCGGAACCCGCAGCGTTTCGATGCCTTGCGATGCCAGCCAGGCATCGCGTCGTTGGTCTCGCAGGGGTCGGTCCGCACAGTCATGATCCGAGCCGTCGATCTCGACCGCCAGACGAGCATCCGCGCAGTAGAAGTCGAGCACCAATTCGCCGCTTGGATGCTGGCGACGGAATTTGATGCCTTCGGGCGCGCCTTTAAGATGCTTCCAGAGAAGCACCTCCGGCAGGCTCATGACCCTGCGCAACCGACGGGCACGGGTGACTGCTCCGATTGCGGGCCTTGGGGCCTCATCCTTGAGCATGAAGAGCCCCTCCACCACCCGCTGCGCGGGTGGTCCCCCTCCCCGAGCGAGCTCGGGGAGGATTTTGGGTGTCCGCGCGTCCCCTCACATCCGGAACACCCCGAACCGGGGGGCCTCCTCGACGGGCGCGTTGAGGCACGCGGCGAACGCCAGGCCCAGCACGTCGCGCGTCTGTGCGGGGTCGATAATGCCATCGTCCCACAGCCGCGAGGTCGCGTAATAGGGGTTGCCCTCGTCCTCGTATTTCTGGCGGATCGGGGCCTTGAACGCCTCGGCCTCGCGCTCGTCCCATTTGTCGGCATCGCGGTGCACGGTCGCGAGCACGCTGGCCGCCTGCTCGCCGCCCATCACGCTGATGCGCGCATTGGGCCAGGTGAACAGGAAGCGGGGCGAATAGGCGCGGCCGCACATGCCGTAATTGCCCGCGCCGAAGCTGCCACCGATGAGCACGGTGACCTTGGGCACGCTCGCCGTCGCCACCGCCGTCACCAGCTTGGCGCCATGCTTGGCGATGCCTTCCGCCTCGTATTTGCCGCCGACCATGAAGCCGCTGATATTCTGCAGGAACAGGAGCGGAATGCGCCGCTGGCAGGCAAGCTCGATGAAATGCGCGCCCTTGACCGCGCTTTCGCTGAACAGCACGCCGTTATTGGCCAGGATTGCGACCGGCATGCCCCAGATATGCGCGAAACCGCAGACAAGCGAGCTGCCATAGAGCGCCTTGAACTCGTGGAACTCGGACCCGTCGACCAGCCGCGCGATCACCTCGTGCACGTCATAAGGCGCGCGGACATCGGAGGGGATGATGCCGTACAGCTCTTCCGCGTCGAATTTCGGTGCGCGCGGATCGCGGACATCGATGTCCGGCTTGGGGATCGGGCCGAGGTGCGAGACGATATCGCGCACGATGGTCAGCGCGTGCTCGTCATTCTCCGCGACATGATCGACCACGCCCGACTTGCGCCCGTGCAGGTCGCCACCGCCCAGGTCCTCGGCGCTGATCTCCTCGCCCGTGGCGGCCTTGACCAGCGGGGGACCTGCGAGGAAGATCGTGCCCTGGTTGCGCACGATCACCGTCTCGTCGGACATCGCCGGGACGTACGCACCACCCGCCGTGCAGCTGCCCATCACGCAGGCGATCTGCGGGATGCCTTTCGCGCTCATGTTCGCCTGGTTGAAGAAGATGCGGCCGAAATGCTCGCGATCGGGGAAGACCTCGGCCTGGTGCGGCAGGTTCGCGCCGCCGCTGTCGACAAGGTAAATGCACGGCAGCCGGTTGGCCTCGGCAATCTCCTGCGCGCGCAGGTGCTTCTTCACCGTCATCGGATAATAGGTGCCGCCCTTCACGGTGGCGTCGTTGCACACGATCATGCATTGACGACCCGAGACGCGGCCGATCCCGGCGATCATGCCTGCGCCAGGGATTTCGCCGTCATATTGATCGTTTGCTGCGAGCTGGCCGATCTCGAGGAAGGGCGAACCCGGATCGAGCAACCGCTCCACCCTTTCCCGAGGAAGCAGCTTGCCCCGCGCGGTGTGCCGCTCCCGCGACTTGGCGTTGCCGCCGAGCGCCGCTTCGGCGACCCTGGCCCAGAGCTCATCACGCAGCGCGCTGTTGTGCGCAAAGGCGGCGCGGTAGCTTTCCGAATTCGTGTCGATTTTCGTGTCGAGAACGGGAGCGGTCATTGCATAACTCCGTCATGCTGAACTTGTTTCAGCATCCATCGTGCCTGATGAGCCGAAGCCGCGTGGCGAGAAATGGACCCTGAAACAAGTTCAGGGTGACGGCTAAAGCATGAAGCCGACCCAATTCGCATCACCGCGCTCCGATCAATTCACGCGCGATCAGGAACCGCCGGATCTCGTTGGTCCCCGCGCCGATGTCGTACAGCTTGGCATCGCGCAGGAAGCGCTCGACCGGCCAGTCGGTGGTGTATCCCGCCCCGCCCAGCGCCTGGATCGCCTCGAGCGAGCATTTCACCGCATTCTCGCTCGCCAGCAAAATCGCGCCCGCGGCATCGAAGCGCGTCGTCTTGCCCGCATCGCACGCCCGCGCCACCGCATAGACATAGGCGCGCGCGCTGTTCAGCGCGACATACATGTCGGCGACCTTGGCCTGCACCATCTGGAACGCGCCGATCGGCTGGCCGAACTGCTTGCGTTCGCGCACGTAAGGCAGCACCACGTCAAGACACGCCTGCATGATGCCGAGCGGCCCTGCGGCGAGCACCGCGCGTTCGTAATCCAGCCCGCTCATCAGCACGCCGACGCCGCCGTTCAGGGGGCCCATCACGTTCTCCTCCGGCACGAAGCAATCGTTGAACACCAGCTCCGCCGTGGGGCTCCCGCGCATTCCCATCTTCTGGATCTTCTGGCCGATCGAGAAGCCCGGCATGCCCTTTTCGATGATGAACGCGGTGATCCCGCCCGATCCCTCGCCGGTCTTGGCATAGACGATCAGCGTCTCGGCATAAGCCGAGTTTGTGATCCAGAATTTGGTGCCGTTGAGCCGGTAACCGCCCGCGACCGCATCGGCCTTGAGCTTCATCGACACGACATCCGAGCCTGCGCCGACTTCCGACATCGCCAGCGAGCCGACATGCTCGCCAGAGATCAGGCCGGGAAGATATTTCGCCTTCTGCTCCGCATTGCCCCAGCGGCGCAGCTGGTTGACGCACAGGTTGGAATGCGCGCCGTATGAAAGGCCCAGCGAGGCGCTGGCGCGGCTGACCTCTTCCATCGCGATGACATGCTCGAGATAGCCGAGGCCCAGGCCGCCATCGGCTTCGTCCACGGTAATGCCGTGCAGCCCGAGCTCGCCCATTTGCGGCCACAGATCGATCGGGAACCAGTCTTCGGCATCGATCTTCGCCGCGATCGGCGCAATTTTGTCAGTGGCGAAGCGCCGCGTGGTGTCGCGGATCATCTCGGCGGCTTCGCCCAAAGCGAAGTCGAAATCGGGCATCATGGACATGGCGGCATCCTCTCCTGGAGCTCTGATCGCACAGGTTCTAGGGCCGCAAGTCAACAAAGGAAAATTGATATTGAAAGGGGTTTATCCTAGACGCTGTCTATGATCGAACGCTATCTGCTGCGCTATTTCCTCGCCGTGGTCGAGCATGGCAATTTCACCCGCGCGGCGGAAAGCTGCAACGTCACCCAGCCGACGCTCTCGGTCGGCATCGCGCGGCTGGAGGAAAGCGTCGGCGCGCGGCTGTTCCACCGCTCCAATCGCCGGGTGGACCTGACGCCGACGGGGGCGCAATTTGCCGAGCATGCGCGGCGGATCGAGGCGCAGTTCAACCTGGCCGAGGCCGCGATGAAGCAGCACCGGCCCGAGGCGATCGTGCGGCTGGGCGTACTCTCCACGCTCCCCACCGCGATCATCGCCGCGATGGCCGCCGCGCTTGCCGAATTGGACGGCATCCGCACCGAGTTCGTCGAGGGCCGCGCGAGCGAGCTGACCGACCGGCTGGAGGCGGCGCGGATCGATCTGGCGATCACGATGGAGCCGCAGGGCCGGTTGCGCGCCGATTTCGAGCCGGTGGTGACCGAAGGCTACAGCCTTGCCCTGCCCGCCAGCCACCCGCTCGCCGAGCGCACCGCCATCGCTGCACCCGAGCTGGCGCGCGACGTGATGCTGGTCCGTCGCCATTGCGAGCTGCTCGCGGCGACCAGCCAGCATTTCACCGCGCGCGGCGTCCGCCCCTTCTTCGCCGCCCGCTCGCGCAACGACGACCGCATCCTGGCGCTGGTCGCTGCGGGCGTGGGCGTGACGGTGATGCCGGACTGCTTTGCTGCGCCGGGCGTGGCGCGGGTGCGGATGGAGGATTTCGCGCATGTGCGCACGCTGGGGCTGCTGGTGCGCGAGGCGGGGGTGGTGCTAGACGAGGTGGTGGAGCGGGTGCGCGGGGTTATACGGGGAAGAATTGGGGGGTGGTGATGCTGAGCAAATTGGGATACCGTAATCACAAATTCTGCGAAACATTAATTACAAATGTTAGCTTATAATTACGAAAACTCGGCTCGATAAAAACTTGGGTTATTTTGTTCATCCATAATAATTGGAAGTGATTTTATCAAATTATAATGTTCCTTTGACTTTTCTAAAATTTTCATATTATTAATATACTGAGCCAGACATTCCAGTAGCCCCACATATGCAAATGAAGTTGATATAAATAAACTGAATTGATGATTGAGTAGATTTAATTCGATTGCTTTAGACGACGATAGTTTAGGCCTTCCCGGCAGAGTCAGGCCCCAGAAATAACAAGCGCTGAAATAAGTGCTATGCGTCATTTCTGATGCGTGACTATAAATGTTGAATACGGACCCAGTCAGCATAATCATAGACTTAGATGAAAAATTTCTTGAGATTATGTCAAGTCTTTGCCTGAGGTTGTGATCTGTCCAATCCTTTTCTCTACCGCCCTTTGTTGTAAACTCTGGCAACATCGCCTCTAGCCTGTCGATATCTTCTTTAGAGAGGTTACCCAAATACTCTATATCAACTTTCATACCAGCAACGTTCCACTGCCGCTTTAAGTCACGGTAAGCCTTAACCTCAGCGTGCCGCTCAGCCTTTGCAGCCACCTCTGGACCTAGCGACATAATATAGCATATGTTTACCACTCCCTCGACCAATGATCGAACAATTGGAAAAGCGTCTCTTACATTCAGACTAATTTCTTCAGTTAACTTTAACAAAGAATTGCCAGACATAGATACCAAATCGATCATAGGAACGACAACTTTGATCACCTCAGGCGCCGCACCACTAAAATTTAATAAGCCCTTTTTCTCCATAATAATAAGCTTCAAACAATCACTTACAAGATCAATCTGAGAAAAAATAATATTTCTCAGACCAAATATTGTATCAACAAACTTTTCTTTGGAGTCATCTCTCGCATTTGTCACCAAAATCAGCTCCTTATGCAGAACATATTTATGTCAAATGCTATTTTTATTTATTTAAATTATTTTATAATACAAGTTCCAGGCGGACTCCAGGACACAATACTAAATTACTTCCGCGTGCCCTACCCCAAAACCCCCAACCCATGCTTCTGCACAATCGAAAGCAGTTTAAGCGCCATGCCGCTGGGGCGTTTGGCGCCGGTTTCCCATTTCTCGACAGTGCTTTCGCTGGTATTGAGATAGCGCGCAAAGACCGGCTGGCTGACGCGATGGGCTTCGCGCAGTTGCTTGATCTATTCGGGCTTGAGTTCAGGCGGCGCTGACAGGCAGCTTTCGTCGAAGCTGCGCATGGTCGCCTTGTCCATCGCACCCACCTTGTGCAACGCAGTGGCGGAGGCGTGGACCGCCTCGAAGGCGTCGCTCTTGAACTTAACCTTGCTGGTCATTGCCAATCTCCCCGCCACCGCCAAGAGCGATTTAGCAGATACTATAGCGCAGTCCCGCTGCAAAATCCTCACCTGCAAGGGGAGGTGGCAGGCGGAGCCTGACGGAGGGGTGTCACCGGCCCAAAGGCGCCGACACCCCTCCACCACCCGCTGCGCGGGCGGTCCCCCTCCCCCGCTGGGGGAGGATTTGGCGGCCCCTCAAAACCGCGCCGATACCCCCGCGTAGACCTGCACATCGGGCGTCGCCTGATTGAGCCCGAAATTGACGCCGCCGTCGAGTTGCAAGTCGTCGCTGAGCAGGTGTGCGATGGCGAGGTCGGCGGAATATTCGCGGACGGTGCCGGAGGAATCCCAGTTCTGCGAGGTCCAGACCTCGCCCGAGACATTGGTCCGCTCGGACAGCTGATAGCCCAGGTTGAGCACGGTCTGCAGTTCCAGATGCCGCTCGTCGGGGTCGGCCGCGCCCGCGAGCAGGCTCAGCTGCGGGTTCACGGTCAGCGACCAGCGGTCGTCGAGCGCGTATTGGATCGGCACACTGATCCCCGCCTCCCACTCGCCATTGCCGATGCCGCTCTTCGCGGTCGGGGCCTTGATATAGGGAATGAGGCCGAGTTCGAACCGGGCGTCCTTGGGCGTGATGCGCTGCTTGTAGCGCAGGACAATATCACCGAAGCCGGTCTGGCTGGTGGTGCGTCCGGCAAAGCGGTTGCGGTTCTCGACCAGCGGGGTCAGCGTGAGCTGCACGTCGCTGCTGTCGGTGAGGCCCAGCTTGATCGTCGGGCTGGCATAGGCAAAGGCATCGCTGCGCGCGCCGCCAGCATTCAGCCGCGACCAGTTGATCGCCTCGAATTCGACCTGCACCATGCCCTTGGGCACGCTGCACGCGTTGTTCGCCTTGGTCGGCCGATCGGTGCAGATCGGATCGTCGCCGATGGCCGATTGCGCCATCGCGCCGCTGGTGCACGCCATGCCCATCAGCAGTGCCATCAGACCCGCCCGCGCGGCTGCCCATCCCGTCATCTTCCAACTCCCCCTTTGACACAGCGATCGCTGCCCGCAAGGACAGTCGCCATAGCCGGGGCCTAGACCAGCCGGGATTATCCGAAAGTAAACATGGGCCGATAAATCCTTCGCGATGTCCGCAAAGGACCTATCGCCCGCGTATCAGCCCTCGGTCGTGGTATCGACGATCGGCGCTTCGGGGCCGTTCTTCTTCATCGATTCGATCGCGTTCTTGGCCGAGGCCTTGCTGGCATAGCCTTCGGTCGAGAACATCACTTCCGAATTATACTTGAACCGCACGCGAAACTCGCCGGCCTTGTCCTTGTAGATCTCGAAATGGTGCGCCATCGACTCGTCTCCCTCAAACTGGGGCGAGGATATAAAATATGGCGATCCGCTGCCAGCACAGTCAGCCGAAACGCGCAGGATTATACAACTGCCCATCCACCTCGTTCAGCATCGCATCGGGGGTGAGGCCGAGCAGCACCGTCGCGGCCAGGCGCGCGGCGGCGGGCGCGGTCTGGATGCCGAAGCCGCCCTGGCCTGCGAACCAGAAGAACGCCGGTTGATCAGGGGCATAGCCGATGACCGGCAGCCGGTCGGGCGCGAAGCTGCGCTGCCCCGCCCAGCGATGCTCGACCGCCTCGATCGCCCAGTCCACCACCTGGGTGAAGCGGTCGATCGCGATCGCCATGTCGAGCTCGTCGGGCGCGCTGTCGCCGGGCGCTTCGGGCGTCTCGTCATGCGGGCTGAGCCAGAGCCTGCCGGCTTCCGGCTTGAAATAATAGTCGCCCTTGACGCCCAGGGTCAGCGGCAGATGCGCCACCGGCGCGGGACGGGTGCGCAGCTGCACGACGGTGCGGCGATAGGGCTGCACGCCGAGCGGGCGCACGCCGCAGCGGGTCGCCACCGGATCGGCCCAGGCACCGGCCGCATTGGCGAGGCGGGAGGCGGTCACCGACTGCCCGCCCAGCACCAGATGCCACTGCCCGCCGCGATACTCGGCATGCTCGAGCGGGGCCTTGAGCGCGATCTGCGCCCCGCCGCGCCGCGCAACCGAGAGGAAGGCCTGATGCAGCCCGCCGACATCGATATCCTGGCAATCGGGCTCGTACACGGCGGCCACGATGTCCTCAGCCAGCCCCGGCAGCAGCGCCGCGATCCGCTCGCGACCCCAGCGCTCCATCCGCACGCCCGAGCCTGCAAACTCCGCTTCGAACGCGTCGAGCAGCGGTTCCTCGCCCGCACGCGCCAGCGTCAGCGCGCCGCGCGGGGCGAGGAAGCTGCGCTCCCCATAGCCGCCCGGCGGCGAATGCAGCCAGGGGCCGGACGCGGTGGTGAGCGGCTGGACCTTCGGCCCACCATAGCTTTCCGCCCAGAACGCGGCGGATCGCCCGGTCGAATGATAGCCGGGCCGGTCCTCGGCCTCTGCGACCAGCACGCGCGCATGCGGCGCGGTCTCGGCGGCAAGGCTCGCTCCGGCGATCCCGGCGCCGATGATGACAACGTCGTAATCGGCCATCAAGCGGCGGCCCCGGCCTTTTCGCTGTGCGCGGCGGGGGCCTTGCGCGCGAGGAAATCGTCGATGGTCGCGAGGATGCGGTCGCGGATCGGATCGACCTCGCGCAGCACCTCGTGCCGCGCCTCGCGCCCGAAGCTGAGCAGCTCGGCCCCCGGAATGCGCGCAGCCGCCGCGACCGTCGCCTTGTTGTCGACCAGCTGGTCGGCGCTCGTGCCGATCAGCAGCATGGGCACCTTCACCTTTTCCCAGGCGCCGGGGGCATTGAGCCGGATGATCGATTCATAGGCGCGCTCGACCCAGTGCCAGCTCGCCGGGCCCATCACCAGCTCGGGCCGCTCGGCCCACCACCACAGTTCGTCCTGATAGCGCGCATCGTCATGCGTCAGCAGCGTCTGGCGGATCGCGAGCGGCGAGGCGGGCTTTTCGCTGACCTTCCAGGCGGGGCGTTCGGGTTTGCCGAAGCCGCGCATCAGCTTCGTCACCATATGCCCGACCGAGAGCGGCAGGCCGAGGCCCTTCAATCCCAGCATCGGCGCGCTGAGCACCGCCGCATCCGGGGTGATGCGCTTTTCCTGGATCGCGCGCGCGATCAGATGTCCGCCCATCGAATGGCCGACCACGACATAGGGGCCGGGGCGCGAGACCACCCAGTCCGCCCAGAAGCCGCCAATGTCGTCGATCCACTGGCTGAAGTCGTTGATATGGCCGACATATTGATGATCGCTCATCCGGCCGCTGCCGCCCTGCCCGCGCCAGTCCGCGGCGGTGACGTTCCAGCCCTGGGCCTGCCAGTGCGCGAGCGTCTCGAGATATTTTTCGTAAATGTCGCCGCGCCCCGGCATGAACAGGATCGACCCGCGCGCGGGGCCGTCGGCCATCCAGTCGATGCGGCGCAGCGGCCAGCCATCGGCGGCGTTCCAGCGGCTTTCCACCGCGCCTGCCGGGATCGCGCGCCGGTCAATGGTTACTTTTTGGTAAGTCATGCCCGCTATACGCCAGACCCCATGGAAAACGGTCCTCTCGTCTACGGTCTGCTGGCGGCCTTGGCAATCGCGCTGTTGCACGCGGCCTATACCGATATCAAGCGGCGCGAGATCGAGGACTGGCTGAACGCCGGGATAGCGCTCGCTGCACCGGTCTTCTGGTGGGCCTGCGGGCTGTCCTTCTGGCCGGACATGGCGTTGCAGCTGGCGCTGGGCGCCGGCGTGTTCGTGTTCTTTGCCCTGATGTTCGCAATCGGCGCGATGGGCGGCGGCGACGTCAAGCTGCTCGGCGCCATCGCCCTGTGGTTCCCGTGGGTCGAAATGGCGCGGATCACGATCATCATGTCGCTGATCGGTGCGGCGCTCACATTGATCGTTCTGGCCGAACACAAATGGAAGCGAAAGCCGGGTCAGCCGGAGGTTCCCTATGGCGTTGCCATCGCAATTGCGGCGCTTTGGCCCGTTGGCGAACGGTTTTTTAACCATTTTGCCTGAAAATATGAACATTCTGAAGGGTTTTGGGGGCTGCAAACGCCATGGATAGACGCAAAGTAATCCTGCTTGTAGGCGCGCTGATGATCGCGCTCTGCACAGCCTTTCTGGCCAGAAGCCTGTTCACCGGATCGGCAGCGCCTACCGTCACGGCAGCGCCGCAACAGGCGGTGGCCACGGGTCCGCGCGTACTGGTCGCCAAGCGCTCGCTGCCGGTCGGCACGATCATCACCCCCGACAGCGTGGCCTTCCAGCCCTGGCCGAGCGAACTGGTGAGCAACGCCTATTTCCTCGAAGCCGATTCCAAGATCGATTCGCTGCTGGGCACCGTCGTGCGCAACGCGGTGACGGCCGGACAGCCGGTAACCCAGGGTTCGCTGGTCAAGCCCGGCGATCGCGGCTTCCTCGCTGCAGCGCTCGGCCCGGGCATGCGCGCCGTCACCGTACCCGTTTCCGCCCGCACGGGCGTTGCCGGCTTCGTCTTTCCGGGTGACAGGGTCGATCTGGTGCTGACCCAGTCGATCAGCGGCGACAGCGGCCCCGCACTCAACGCCTCTGAAACCATCATCCGCAACCTGCGCGTACTTGCCACCGACCAGCGCGTGTCGGCGGAAGACGCCGAGGGCAAGCGCGAGGTCATCGCCTTCACCACCGTGACCGTGGAAGCCACGCCCAAGCTGGCGGAAAAGATCGCGGTTGCGCAGACCATCGGCACGCTCAGCCTGTCGCTGCGCTCGATCGCCGATAACGAGGCCGAACTCGAACGCTCGATGGCCGCAGGCGACATCAACCTGCCCGCCGGTGCCGATCGCAAGACCGAGGACAAGCTGCTCAAGGCACTGGCCACGCGTCCGGTCGATACCGACGTCACCTTTGTCACCGGCGGCGATGTATCGCGCTTCCAGCGTCGGTCGGTCCCCGTCTCGGGTTCCGCCAACCGCCAGAACGGCCCCAGCGCATCCAGTGCAGGCCCCATGCAGGTCGCAGCTCCGGCTGCACCGCCTGTCCCGCGTGGCCCCGTCGTACGCGTAGCTCGCGGCAATACAGTGACCGAAGTTCCGGTCGGAGGGAAATGACCATGCGTTTTTCCAAGTTCATCAAGGGCGCCCTGCTGGGTAGCGCCGTCGTGGCCACCGCATCGCTGACCGGACTGGTTCCGGCCATCGGAGGTGCCGCCCTGGCGCAGTCCGCCGTTCAGCGTCCGACCGAAACGCTGGTGCTCTCCATCGGTCGCGGCCAGCTGATCCAGTTGCCCGGCACCATGGCCGATCTGTTCGTGGCCGATAACAGTGTTGCAGATGTGCAGGTCAAGTCGGCCAGGCAGCTTTATGTCTTCGGCAAGGCCGGTGGCG
Organism: Blastomonas sp. CCH9-A1; assembly: GCF_001557175.1. Classification (NCBI taxonomy): domain Bacteria; kingdom Pseudomonadati; phylum Pseudomonadota; class Alphaproteobacteria; order Sphingomonadales; family Blastomonadaceae; genus Blastomonas; species Blastomonas sp. CCH9-A1. Next base: position 1,492 of record NZ_LSHM01000005.1, on the reverse strand, counting down.
AGACCACGCTCTATGCCAGCAACGCGGCGGGCCAGGTGGTCTATTCGGCGACCGTGCGCGTCGGATCGAACATCGATTCGGTCGACCAAATGCTGATGCTGGCCATGCCCGACGCCAAGGTGCGCGTCAGCACGCTGAATGGCGTGGTGCTGCTCACCGGGACGGTGGGTGCGCCCGAGGACAGCGCCGAGGCCGCACGCCTTGTCCAGGCCTTTGTCGGCGATAACGTGAAGGTCATCAGCCGCCTCTCCACCGCCACCCCGATGCAGGTCAACCTGCAGGTGCGCATTGCCGAAGTCAGCCGATCGCTGGTCAAGGAAATCGGCGCGAACCTGCTGACGCGGGACCTTACCGGAGGCTTCCAGTTCGGCGTCAGCCGCGCATCGCGCAATTTTGCGGCAATCGGCAACACGATTGACGTCAGCACATTGCCGCGCATCGATGCCTCGGCCCAGTTCGGCCTGCCCGCGGGCTCGCTCAGGCTGCCGTTCAACCCGTCGACCGGCCAGTTCGTCACCGGGGGGACCACCACCACCTTCAACAACGTGCTCGACGGCAAGACCGCTATTCAGGCGGCCGGACGTCTGTTCGGCGTCGATATCGCCAGCGCCTTCGACCTCGCCGAGCAGGTCGGGCTCGTGACCACGCTGTCGCAGCCCAACCTCACCGCGCTGTCAGGCGAAACCGCCGACTTCCTGGCGGGCGGCGAGTTTCCGATCCCGATCAACCAGGGCCTCGGCACCACGACGATCGAATACAAGAATTTCGGTGTCAGCCTGGCCTATACGCCGACAGTGCTGGCCAATGGCCGCATCTCGATCCGCGTCCGCCCCGAAGTGTCCGAACTGTCGTCCGCCGGATCGGTGACGCTGAACGGCTTTCAGGTGCCTGCGCTGACCGTTCGCCGCGCCGAAACCACGGTGGAACTGGGGTCGGGCGAAAGCTTCATGATCGCCGGCCTGCTCAGCAACAACTCGCAGAACCTGGTCGACAAGGCCCCCGGTCTCGGCGACGTGCCGGTGCTCGGCAATCTGTTCAAATCGTCCAATTTCCGTAAGGGCGAGACCGAACTGGTGATCGTCGTGACGCCGTATCTGGTGAAGCCGGTCAACGCCAATGACATCAAGCTGCCCACCGACGGCTATCGCTCTCCCGACGATCTGCAGCGTCTGATCAACCATCAGAATGCGGATGGCGTTACGGGCGGCGATCGCCCCAAGCCGAGCGTTGCACCGACAGAAGGCACGGGAGGGCCGGATTTCGGCGCGCTGCCCGATCAGCCGCGCGCACTGCCCCAATCTGCGTCCAAGCCGCAGCGCGAGGCCAGACAGGGCAAGGCGAAACAGGGTGACAAGTCTGCCGGTCTCGCCGCGGCCCCCGGTTTTTCGTTCGATTGAGGCCAGACCCCGCTTTGAGGAGAATAGCAATGCGCGCTTAGGTCACGTCCGTCAATGAGGTGTAATTTGGGGTGTGGTCACCGGGCTGCATGGTC
>NZ_LSHM01000048.1:0-13954 GCF_001557175.1 Blastomonas sp. CCH9-A1 | reverse complement strand
CACCACCCGCTTCGCGGGCGGTCCCCCTCCCCCAGCAAGCTGTGGGAGGATTTGATTTGTCAGGCGTCCCCGCCTAACGCCGCCCAATGAACAACCGATCCTCCGCCCCTGACGACACCCCTGGCCTGCCCGCACGCCGTGCGGCGCTGAAAATGCTCGATGCCGTCATGCGGCGCGGGGAATCGCTCGATGTCGCCCAGCATGCCGCCTGTCAGGGGATCGAGGACCGTTCCGACCGCGCGCTCGCCATGGCGATTGCGGGCGAAGTTCTCCGGCACCTTCCGGGGCTCGACCTGCTGATCGACAGCATGACGCGGCTGCCGCTCGCGGACGACGCCAAGGCGCGGATGGTGCTGCGCATCATGCTCGCTCAGACTTTGGCGCTCGAAACCCCGCCGCATGCGACGATCGCGACCGCACTGCCGCTGCTGCAAGGCGGGCCGCGCAAGCTGGCGCATGGAGTGTTCGGCAGCCTGATGCGCGCAGGCGTGGCGTTGCCTGCGCCCGCGCTGCCGCCGGCCACCGCCAACCGCTGGACTGCGCTCTGGGATGAGGCCATGGCCGAAGCTGCCAGCGCCGCGCTCGGCAGCCCTCCTCCGCTCGACCTCAGCCTTGCCGACGCCTCCAAGAGCGCCGCAACCGCCGAGCAGCTGGGCGGCGTGTCGCTCGCCCCCGGCCATGTCCGCCTTCCGCGCGCAGGGGCTATCGAACAGATCGAGGGCTTCGAATCGGGCGACTGGTGGGTGCAGGATCTCGCCGCCAGCCTGCCCGCAAGGCTGCTTGGACAAGGCAACGGACGCAGCGTGCTCGATCTGTGCGCCGCGCCGGGCGGCAAGACGATGCAACTCGCCGCCGCCGGCTGGCAGGTGACCGCGCTCGACAATTCGGAAAAGCGGTTGAAGCGCCTGCGCCAGAACCTCAAGCGCACCGGCCTCGATGCAGAGACGATTACCGACAACCTGCTAGAATGGCGTCCTGACGAGCAGGCCGATGCCGTTCTGCTCGACGCGCCGTGTAGCGCCACCGGCATTTTCCGCCGCCATCCTGATGTCCTCTATCGCATCGGCGCGCGCCATATCGAGGATCGCGCGCAGCAGCAGGCGCAATTGCTCGAGCGCGCCTCGAACTGGGTGAAGCCCGGCGGCGTTCTGGTCTATGCCGTCTGCTCGCTGGAAAAGGCCGAGGGCGAGGATGTCGTCGCGCACTTCCTTACCGAAGACAGCCGCTACACGATCGACCCCGTGGCCACCGACGAACTCCCCGCTGGGGTTATGCCCGATGGGCTGGGCCAGGTGCGCACCCTGCCCGGCATGCTGGCGGACGCGGGCGGGCTGGACGGCTTTTTCATGGCCCGGCTGCGCCATCGGGCCTGACTGTCCGGCTCTGGGCCAAATCATGTGGAAAAGCGCCGCAAAGCGCCTTGCTCCACAAGATGTTGAGGTTTAAGCGGCTAGGCCTATGCCGCAGCCCCCATTGATAGCTCCGTCGATCCTGTCCGCCGATTTCGCGCGTCTGGGCGAGGAAGTGCGCGCGATCGACTCGGCGGGAGCGGACTGGATTCATATCGATGTGATGGACGGGCATTTCGTGCCCAATATCACCATCGGCCCGGCGGTGGTGAAGGCGCTGCGTCCGCACACGACCAAGCCGTTCGACGTGCATCTGATGATCTCGCCGGTCGACCAGTACGTCCAGGCCTTTGCCGATGCCGGCGCGGACATCATCACCGTGCACCCCGAGGCAGGGCCGCATGTTCACCGCACGGTGCAGCTGATCAAGTCGCTGGGCAAGAAGGCAGGCGTGGTGCTGAACCCCGCGACTCCGGCCAAGATGCTCGACTATCTGATCGACGAGGTCGACCTTGTCCTGGTGATGAGCGTCAATCCCGGCTTTGGCGGACAGAGCTTCATCTCCAGCCAGCTGCGCAAGATCGAGGCGATCGCGAAGATGATCGCAAAATCGGGCCGCGCGATCGATCTGGAGGTCGATGGCGGCATCGACACGATCACCGCGCCACAGGCAGTGGATGCCGGGGCGAATGTGCTGGTTGCAGGGACGGCAAGCTTCAAGGGCGGCCCCGATCGTTACGCTGCCAATATCCGGGAGCTGAAGGGCCAATGAGCGATGTCCTGTCCGAGAGCCGCCGGACAGGCGCCCGCGCAGCCCAGGCCAGCGAGGACGAACGCCGCCTGCCGTTGATCGGCGCGGACCTCGAATCCCGCCCGGACCTGATCGAGGACAGCCCGCAATCGGCACGCAAGCAGCTCGTGCGTGTGGAAAACGATCGCGGCCTTTCGCTCACTGAAAGCATCGTTCATTATTTCTACCGGATGACCTGGCGCACGCCGCTGCACAAGCTGCGGCTCAAGGGCCGTTCGCCGCTGCGGCTGCTCGCAGCGCCCGACGATCCGTTCCCCGGCGATGCGCGGCGCGGCAAGGCGATCCGCGCCGGCTTCTTTCAGGTTGCTGGCCAGCGGATCGAATTTGCCAAGCTCAACTTCGCGACGCTCCAGGCGCCGCCAGAGGCGCTCGATTACATTCACAGCTTTGCCTGGCTGCGCGATCTGGCCGCATCGGCACCGCGCGAAACCTGCGTGCCCATCGCCGAGAAGTTGGTCGATCAGTGGCTCGATGCGAATCTCGAGACCGTGGCCGATCCGGCCTGGCGCGCCGATCTGGCCGCGCGCCGCATGCTCAATTGCGCCGCGCATGCACCGCTGATCCTGTCGAGCAGCGATCTTGTTTATCGCTCGCGCGTGCTGCGCAATTTCGCCAGCACGGCGCGGCATCTCGACCATGTTGCCGACAAGGCGCCGGAAGGCCTCGCACGGGTCACCGCTTGGGCGGGCGTGGTCGGCGCGGCGCTGCTGCTGCCCGATGGCGAGCCGCGCCGCATCTTCGGCGAAGCAGGGCTGAAGCGCGCGATCGAAGGCTTTATGGGCGAGGATGGCGGCGCGCTCTCGCGCTCGCCGCTGGCGCAGATCGAGGCGATCAAGGTGCTGTCCATGCTGCGCGCGGTCTATGCTGCACGCGGCGAGCTGCTGTCTCCCATTGTCGAACTGGCGCTGAGCCGTGCGGTGCCGGCGCTGCAGGGATTGACCCACCACGACGGAGGCCTGGGCAGTTGGCAGGGCGCACCGGGCATTTCTGCCGAGAGCATGGCGACGCTGATCCGCGCGAGCGGCATCCGCGCGCGGCCTTTGCGCGATGCGCGGCACTGGGGCTATCAGCGCGTGCCCGCCGGGCGCACCGTGGTGCTGGTCGATGCCGGGACCCCCGCCATGGCGCGGCATGCGGTCATGGGCTGCGCGTCCACCCTGGCCTTCGAGATGAGCCATGGGCCCTATCGGCTGATCGTCAATTGCGGCGGCGCGAGCGCGATTGCCCCCGACATGCCGCCCGAGCTTGCCAGGGGCCTGCGCGCGACGGCGGCGCACTCGACGTTATGCCTCGACGATACCAACAGCACCTCGGTGCTCCCCAAGGGCCAACTCGGCAAGGGCGTGGGGCTGGTCGAGCTCGACCGGCGCGACAGCGATGATGCCGCGCGGCTCGACATGACGCATGACGGCTATGCCAGGCGCTATGGTCTGATCCACCGCCGCCTGCTCGTGCTGCGCAGCGACGGCCGCGAATTGCGCGGCGAGGACGTGCTGCTGCCCGCCGCCAAAAGCGGTTTCGGGCGTGGGTTTGGCCGTCAGAAACAGGGCGATGTGCCGTTTGCCATCCGCTTCCATCTGGGGCCGGATGTCGAGGCGCATCTTGCGACCGATGGCTGGGGCGTGTTTCTGCGCGTCGCCGACGGATCGCTCTGGCAGTTCCGTTCTGCCGCCAGCAAGGTAACGCTCGAGGAAAGCCTCTGGGTGGACGAAAACGGGCAGATCCGGCCCAGCCAGCAGATTGTCCTTTCCGGCACCGCATCGGTGGGCGGCGGCAATTATGGCTGGCTTATCAAGCATATGGGATAATCACGTGACCGATATTGCGATCAAACGCGCACTGCTTTCCGTCTCTGACAAAAGCGGCCTGGCCGAACTCGGGAAAACACTGGCGGCGCATGGGGTGGAGCTCATTTCCACCGGCGGCACTGCCAAGGCGCTGCGCGATGCGGGCCTTGAAGTGCGCGACATTTCCCAGATCACCGATTTCCCTGAAATGATGGACGGCCGCGTCAAGACGCTGCACCCGATGGTGCATGGCGGGCTGCTCGCGGTGCGTGACAATGCCGAGCATGTCGCGGCGATGGAAGCGCATGGCATCGGCGCGATCGATCTGGTCGTGGTCAACCTCTATCCCTTCGCCGCCACCGTCGCCAAGGGTGCGGAGCGCGACGAGATCATCGAGAATATCGATATCGGCGGCCCGTCGATGGTCCGCTCGGCGGCCAAGAACCACGCGTTCGTCACCATCGTCACCGATCCCGCCGATTATGCGACGCTGGCGCAAGAGATGCAGGCGAGCGGCGGTGCAACCACGCTTGCCTTCCGCCGCAAGCTAGCGGCCAAGGCCTATGCCGCCACGGCCGAATATGACGCGATGATCGCGAGCTGGTTCGCCTTTGCCGATCAGGGCGAGATGTATCCCGAGAAGCTCTCGGTCCCGTTCCGCAAGGGCCAGGCGCTGCGCTATGGCGAGAATCCGCACCAGAGCGCGGCGCTCTATCTGCCCGCCTTCGCGCCCGGCGGCTCGCTCGCCGACCACCGTCAGGTTCAGGGCAAGGAGCTGAGCTTCAACAATCTGAACGACGCCGATGCGGCGCTAGAGCTGGTCGCCGAATTCCGCGACGGCCCGCCGACCGTGGTCATCGTCAAGCACGCCAATCCGTGCGGTGTGGCGAGCGGCGACGATCTGGTCAGCGCCTACAAGGCGGCGCTGCAGTGCGACAGCGTGTCGGCCTTTGGCGGCATTATCGCGGTCAACCGCCCGCTCGACGGCCCGACCGCCGAGGCGATCAGCGACATCTTCACCGAGGTGGTCTGCGCGCCCGATGCCGATGAGGCGGCCAAGGCGGTGTTCGCGAAGAAGAAGAACCTGCGGCTGATCCTGACCGGCGATCTTTGGGACCCGGCGCGCGGCGGCATCGCGCTGCGCACGATCGCGGGCGGCGCGCTGCTGCAATCGCGCGACAATGGCCGCATCCGCCGCGAAGACCTGAAGGTCGTCACCAAGCGGGCCCCGACCGAGCAGGAGCTGACCGACTGCCTGTTCGCGTGGACCGTGGCCAAGCACGTCAAGTCGAACGCGATCGTCTATGCCAAGGATGGCGCGACCGCCGGGATCGGCGCGGGTCAGATGAACCGCCGGGATTCGGCGCGCATCGCCGCCGCCAAGGCGCGCGAGGCGGCGGAAACTTATGGCTGGGGCGAGCCGCGCACCGTGGGCTCTTCGGTCGCTTCGGATGCGTTCTTCCCGTTCGCCGATGGCCTGCTGGCAGCGGTCGAAGCGGGCGCGACGGCGGTCATCCAGCCGGGTGGATCGATGCGCGATGAGGAGGTGATTGCTGCCGCCGACGAAGCGGGCCTGGCGATGGTTTTCACCGGAATGCGCCACTTCCGCCACTGATCGAGCGGGCCCGGCGGGCTCAATGCTGCCGGGCGAGCACCTCATAGGCCATGACGGCGGCGGCGACCGCGGCGTTCAGGCTGTCCGCCTTGCCGAGCATCGGGATCTTGACCAGCAGGTCGCACTCCGCCTCATAGGCGGGCGGCAGCCCCTGCGCCTCGTTGCCGATCAGCAGGAAGCAGGGCGCAGCATAATCCGCACCGCGATAATCGAAGCTGGTGTTGAGGCTGGTGCCGACCAGCTGCCCCGGTCCGGCGCGCAGCCAGCGCAGGAAATTGCCCCATTCGGCCTGCGCCACCGGCACGGTGAACACCGCACCCATGCTCGCGCGCACCGCTTCGACCGAGAACGGATCGACGCACTGGTCGACCAGGATCAGCCCGCCCGCGCCCACCGCGTCGCAGGTGCGTAGCATGGTGCCCAGATTGCCCGGATCGCGCATCGACTGCGCGACCAGCCAGATACCTGAGCGGCTGCGATCGAGCGCGTCGAGCGACGTCGGCAGATCGGCGAACACGCCGAGCACCGTCTGCGGATTGTCCTTGCCGCTGATCTTGGACAGGATATCGCTGGTAGTCTCGTAGATTGTGCCGCCGCGCGCAGCCACCGCCGCTTCGAGCGCGTCGATCAGCGGGTGCGGGTCGCGCTGCTGGCCCAGCCACAGCGCTTCGGGAACAATGCCGGCCTCGCGCGCCTCGGTGAGCAGGCGCAAGCCTTCAGCAAGGAAACGGCCCTCGCGCTTGCGGTGTTTCTTTTCACGCAAGCTGCGCGCCGCCTTGACCGCGGGGTTGGAAAATCCGGTGATGAGATGGCGATGGATCGTCATGGCAAGGGGCCGGAAGGACGGTTAGTCCTCGCCGAAACCGTCCATGACCAGGCCGACCAGCTTCTTGAGCGCGGCGTCTTCGCCCTCGCCCTCGACGCGGATGGTGATGCTGTCGCCGCGCGCGGCACCCAGCATCATCAGCCCCATGATCGAGCTTCCGGTAACCTCGTTGTCGTCCTTGCTGACGTGCACCTTTACCGTTTCGGGCAGGCGCGCGACGGCAGCGACGAACTTGGCGCTCGCCCGGGCGTGCAGGCCACGCTGGTTGGTGATCTGCACGGTCTGCTCGCTCATTGCGCGCTTTCCTGGCCCAGCAGGTCGGAGGCGACGCTGATATATTTCTGCCCGGCATCGCGCGCGGCCGCGACCGCATCGCGCACGTTCATCGATCGGCGTGCGCCCTCGAGACGGATCAGCATCGGCAGGTTGACCCCGGCAATCACCTCGACCCGGCCCGCTTCGAGCAGCGAGATGGCGAGGTTCGAGGGCGTGCCGCCGAACAGGTCGGTCAGCACGATCACGCCCTTGCCGGTATCGACCCTGGCGATGGCGGCCGCGATATCCGCGCGCCGCTGCTCCATGTCATCATTGGGGCCGATATCGATAGTTTCGATATGCTGCTGCTTGCCCACCACATGTTCCATCGCGACCAGAAATTCCTGCGCGAGCCGTCCATGGGTGACGAGAATAAGACCGATCATGGGGGATGTTTATACCAGTTTCTGTAGCTTGAAGTCTCTATTGCCGACGTCTGTCCCTGACCCGCGCCAGTTTCAGCGATCTCTCCCCTGCCCGGCGCGCTGCCTTCATGCGGGCGGCGGCGCGGGGCTTTCTTCTATGGCATCCGTGGGTCGTGACGTCAGGTTGCGATGCTGGACAGTGGGACAAAAGCCTGCTGCTTGCAAGCGTTTGGTGATCTCCTGCGCGACGAACACCGACCTGTGTCTCCCCCCGGTACAGCCGATTGCGATGTGCACATAGGCCTTGGCCGCCGCCTGATAGCGCGGCAGCAGGAAGGTCAGCAGATCGACGATACGATCGACGGCGCCCTGATAGGCCGGGTCTTCGGTGATGAACGCGCCCACCGGCGCTTCCAGCCCGGTCATCTCGCGCAAGGAACGGTCCCAATAGGGATTGCGCAGGAAGCGCATGTCGAACACCAGATCGGCGCTGGGCGGCATACCGCGCGCAAAGCCGAAACTGGTGACGATGATGCTGGTCGGCGACTGCTCGAGCGCAAAGCGGCTGCGAATTTCCTGCTGCAGGTCCGACAGGCCGAGGTTGGTCGTATCAATGACATTTTCCGCCCAGCGCCTCAGCGGCTGCAGCCATTCGCGCTCCTCGGCAATACCGGCTTCGGCCGAACGGTCCTGCGCCAGCGGGTGACGGCGCCGCGTCTCGGCATAGCGCCGCTGCAGCTCGCGCCCCGCGCAATCGAGGAACAGCGTGCTGATCGCATATTCGGGTCGCTCCTCGAGATCGCGCACCTGCCGCACGATCGATCCCGGATCAAACCCGCGCGTGCGCGTATCGAAGCCGATGGCGAGCGGCCGCTCCTGCCCGTCGCGGCGAACCGCCTGCGGCGTATCCATCAGCAAAGGCAAAAGCCGGATGGGGAAATTGTCGATCGCCTCCCAGCCCAAATCTTCCAGCGTCTTGAGCGCGGTCGATTTGCCAGCACCCGACAGCCCCGTGACCAGAAGCACGCGGTGCGGTTCGACAGCAGGCAAACCCGCCTGTGCAGTACTGGAATCGGTCATTGGCCACCCCTGGCGTGCCGCGCTCCTGTCGGGCCGCGCCCATCCGTGACTAGCCTTTGACCCCATAGGCTTGCAATGCCATTTCGGCCTTGATCGGTAGCACCCGGCTATCGGGCGACAGCAGGATTTCCGGGATATCCACGCCCAGCAACGCGCGATGCTGGCTCTGTTCGATCCAGCGCGGCGCAGCGCGGTTGAGCTCGATCAGCAGCGCAACCGGGCAATCCGGGCCGGGCTCGATCGGCAGCAGCCCCAGATTGCGCACCTCGATCATGCCGCCGATATGGGGCGCGGGCGAGGCGATGATGCGATTTCCCGCGCGGTGTAGTGCGGTGTGATCGTCACTGATCAGCCGCGCGCCGCGATCGATCAGCGCCAGCGCCAGTTCGGACTTGCCGATGCCCGATTCGCCGCTGATCAGCAGTGCTGCGCCGCCAATGCTGACGCAACTCGCCGGATAGGTGATCCTGTCACCCTGCGCCATGATCCCCTCCCCTCATCCGCGTTCGGATTTATCCCCATTCTAGCGCCATTTTCAGGCCGGGGAAATCGGCAGTTCCTGCTGATCCTTGGCAGGCAGGCAGATCTCGAACACTGCGCCCTGCGCTCCATCGTCGCGATCGGCGACCGTGATCGTGCCGTGATGCCCCTCGACGATCGTCCGCGCGATGGCGAGACCCAGGCCGCTATGCTGGCCGAACGCCTCTCCCTCGGGGCGCGCGCTATGGAAGCGACGGAAAATCGCCTCGCGCTCGCTGGGCTGCACGCCCGGCCCCTCGTCGATGACCCGCACCAGCACCCGCCCGCGCAGCTGCGTCGCCTCGATGCGCACCAGTCCGCCGGGCGGCGAGAAGGATATGGCATTGTCGAGCAGGTTGGAAATCACGCGTTCCAGCCGCGTCCCCTCGCCCATCACCACCGCGACGCCACGCCGGGGCCGGGCGAAGGCGGTCTCGCGCCCCTGGTTGAGCCCGCGCGAACGGCGCAGCTCGAGCAGATTCTCGATCATCTCGCCCAGATCGATCGGCTCGAACCGGGTCCGGGTCAATTGCGCGTCGACGCGCGACGCCTCGGAAATATCGGTGATCAACCGGTCGAGCCGTCGGACGTCGCTGCACGCAATCTCGAACAGCTGCGCGCGCAGTCGTTCGTCCTTCACGCTGGCCAGCCCCTCGAGCGCAGAGCGCAGCGAGGCGAGCGGATTCTTGAGCTCATGGCTGACATCGGCGGCAAAGGCCTCGGTCGCGTCGATCTTCATGCGCAGCGCCATGCTCATGTCGGAAAGCGAACGCGCGAGCAGGCCAATCTCGTCGCCGCGCGAGGGCAAGCGCGGCACCACCACCTCCCGCGCGCGGCCCAGCCGCACTCTGACGGCAGCGCTCGCGAGGCGACGCAGCGGCTGCACGATCGTCCGCGCCAGAAACAAGGAAAACAGGATCGAGACCAGTGCCGTCGCCAACACGATCATCGACAGGTTGAACCGCTCCGCGCGCACGATCCGGGTAACGTCCCGAGCATTGTAGCTGGTCAGCAGCACGCCACCGCCCCGGGGAAGCGCAATCGCCGCGCTGATCATCGGGGTGCGATCTGGCGCATAGCGCATCCGGGCGATCGCTGTCCGGCTGCGCTGGGCCTCGAGCGCCTCTGGCCAGTTCTGCAGCCGATCGGGTCGGCGCTCGACGAAACGGTCGACCCGCTTTGCGTCGACCAGCCAGTCGAAGCCCTGATCGAGCAGCCGTGCGGCATGGCGCTGCCAGGGCTCTTCGGACGGATCGCGCAGGCGATAGGCGGGCGACGCCAGCGCGAAACTGTCCAGCGTAACGGGGCCGCGCGCCTCATAGAGCCGGATGCGCGAGTCATAGCGTCGGCTGACCGCCTTGATCATGGCGATGCGATCCGGCTGGTCGAGACGTTCCAGCGCATGCGCGAGCAGCCAGATGCTCTGCTGCTCCTGCTCGAGCCGTTCCTGGATGATCTGCTCGCGATAGCTGTCGAGATAGAGCAGCCCGCCTCCGAGCATTGCCACCGCGAACACGTTCACCGCCAGGATGCGCCAGGTCAGCGAGACCCGCCGCGTCCAGCCCAGCCGCAATGCGGACGGGTTATTCTCCTGCGAAACGGTAGCCGGCGCCATAGAGGGTATCGATAGCGGAAAATTCGGGATCGACCTCGCGGAACTTGCGCCGCAGCCGCTTGATATGGCTGTCGATGGTGCGGTCGTCGACATAGACATCGTCCTGATAGGCCGCGTCCATCAGCTGGTTGCGGCTCTTGACGACACCGGGCCGCGCGGCCAGCGCCTCCAGGATCAGGAATTCGGTGACGGTCAGCGTCACCTTCTTGCCATCCCACGCCACCATATGCCGCGCCGGGTCCATCTCCAACCGCCCGCGCACGATCGGCTCTGCGGCGGGCTCGTCGCTGGGCGCTTCGGGTGCGCGCATCAGTTCGGCGCGGCGCAGGATCGCCTTGATCCGCGCGATCAGCAGCCGCTGCGAGAACGGCTTAGTGATATAATCGTCCGCCCCCATGGCGAGGCCCAGCGCCTCGTCCAGCTCCTCGTCCTTTGAGGTCAGAAAGATCACGGGCACCGCGCTGTGCTCGCGCACCCGGCGCAGCAGCTCCAGACCGTCCATGCGCGGCATCTTGATGTCGAACAGACACAGGTCGGGCGGCGTGTCGACAATCGCCTTGAGCGCCGTCTCCCCGTCCGAATAGAGCCGCGTGACAAAGCCTTCCGCCTGCAGCGCGATCGATACCGATGTCAGAATGTTGCGGTCGTCATCGACCAGCGCAATCACTGCCGCCATGAGTGGCCGTATCCTCCTCGAACTGCGTCATCATGCCGGTCGCATATCATGGCGGCAGGGTAAACAGCTATCTGGCGAATGCCGCAACGCAGCATTTTGGGTGTGCATCCGCAACAATGCACTACCCATGTTATGACACCGGTAGCAGCTATTGACAGACATGGCGGCAGACGTCTTGGACAGTTGCATCACGAGAAAAGGACTGCGTGAGTCGTCCCGGATTGACGAAGGCTGGCGGTTGGGCGCGAGATCAGCCAGGGGCGGCATCAACTTGGGAGAATATCAGCAGTGGCCATCAAATCCAAAGTTTCGCTTGCCGATCAGGGCATTACCGCAACCGACAACCAGCACTGGAACCTCGGCACCGAAGCCCTGGTCGAAGAGGCCCTGCGCAACGGCGAGGGATCGCTGGCCAAGGGCGGCGCACTGGTCGTCGCAACCGGCAAGCACACGGGCCGCAGCGCCAATGACAAGTTCATCGTCCGCGACGCCGAGACCGAAAACACCGTCTGGTGGGGCAAAACCAATGTCGCGATGACGCCCGAGAATTTCGCTACGCTCAAGGCCGATTTCCTGGCCTTTCTCGCCGAAAAGCCCAAGCTCTACGTACAGGACCTGTTCGGCGGGTCGCAGCCCGAATATCGCGTCAACGTGCGCGTCATCAACGAATTCGCCTGGCACAGCCAGTTCATCCGCACGCTGCTCGTTCGCCCCAGGGCCGAAGAGCTGGCCGATTTCGCGCCCGAATACACGATCATCGACCTGCCCAGCTTCCGTGCCGATCCGGCCAAGCACGGCACGCGCAGCGAGACCGTGATCGCGGTGAACCTAACCGAAAAGCTGATCCTGATCGGCGGCACCGCCTATGCGGGCGAGATGAAGAAGTCGGTCTTCGGCATCCTCAACTATCTGCTGCCGACCAAGGGCGTGATGCCGATGCACTGTTCGGCCAATATCGGCCCCGAAGGCGACACCGCGGTGTTCTTCGGCCTGTCGGGCACCGGCAAGACCACGCTGTCGGCCGACGCCAGCCGCACGCTGATCGGCGATGACGAGCATGGCTGGTCGGACACTGCCGTGTTCAACTTCGAAGGCGGCTGCTATGCCAAGATGATCAACCTCTCGCCCGAGGCCGAGCCCGAAATCTATGCCACCACCGGACGCTTCGGCACGGTGCTGGAAAATGTGGTGATGGACCCGGCCACCCGCACGCTCGACTTTGCCGACAATTCGCTCGCCGAAAACAGCCGCGGTTCGTACCCGATCGACTTCATCCCCAACACGTCGAAGGACAATCTGGGGCCGGTGCCGAAGAACATCATCTTCCTGACCGCCGACGCCTATGGCGTGCTGCCCCCGATCGCGCGGCTGACCCCCGAACAGGCGATGTACCATTTCCTTTCGGGCTATACCGCGCGCGTCGCCGGTACCGAAATCGGCGTGACCGAGCCTTCGGCGACCTTCTCGACCTGTTTCGGTGCGCCGTTCATGCCGCGTCACCCGTCGGTCTATGGCAATCTCCTCAAGGAGCGCATTGCCAAGGGCAATGTCACCTGCTGGCTGGTCAATACCGGCTGGACCGGCGGCAAGCACGGCGTCGGCAGCCGCATGCCGATCAAGGCGACGCGCGCGCTGCTCAATGCCGCGCTCGACGGCAGCCTCAACAGCACCGAATTCCGCAAGGACCCGAATTTCGGCTTCGAGGTTCCTGTCAGCGTGCCGGGCGTCGACAGCGCGATCCTCGATCCGCGCGGCACCTGGGCGGACAAGGCCGATTACGACGCCACCGCGCAAAAGCTGGTCGGCCAGTTCATCGACAATTTCGCGCAATTCGAAGAGCATGTCGATGAGGCGGTCCGCGCCGCCGCCCCGCAACGTCAGGCCGTCGCCGCCTGACCCGGCCCGGTTCACGATCGGGCCTTTCTTGCCGAAAGCCCGATCATGACCGACCGCAGCATAAGATTTTTCGATTCCAGCGCAGCCGTTCGCCACCTTGGCGAGCGGCTGATCGCTTCATGCTTGCCGCGCGCCGAATGGACGCACGAAGCGCACGTCGCCGCCTGCTACTGGCTTGTCGCGGAGCGGCCCGATATCTGCCTGGCCAGCGACCTGCCGGGTATCATCCGGCGGCATAATGACAGCGTGGGCACGCCGAATACCGACAGCAGCGGCTTTCACGCCACGATCACGCATTGCTATGCAATGGGTGTCGCGGCGTTTCACCGGCAGTGCGATGCGACCCTGCCTCTGGTGGAGCGGGTCAACGCGCTGCTCGCCGCGCCCGAGGGCGCGCGCGACTGGCCGTTGCGGTTCTTCTCGCGCGAGCGCCTGTTCTCGGTCGGGGCCCGGCGTGCGGTGATTTTACCTGATCTGGCGGCCCTGCCTGGCTAATGCCGATGGCGTGCCCCTGCTCGCAGTGATAACTTGAACCATTCTCCGGCGAAAGCCGGAGCCCAGAAGTCAGATGGCACGGCATCCACTCTGCTTTCCGGCTTTGGTCGGAAAACGGGCTAGGGCGAACATGGGAGACAAAGGCATGGATTTCCTCAACAACATCGTCGGCCAGCTCGGCGGCACCGACAAGATCGCCAGTCTCGCCAAGCAGGTCGGACTCAGCGAAGCGCAGGTTCAGGCCGCGATGGCCGCTTTGGGCCAGGCCGCGCCCCAGCCCGGCGACACCGCCGCATCCGCCGCGCAATCGACCGGCCTGACGCTCGACAAGCTGCAGGACCTGCTCGCCCAGGTCGGCGGCGAGGACGCGCTGAAGAAGATCGGCGGCTTTCTCGACCGCGACGGCGACGGCAACCCGGTCAACGACATCATGGGCTTCGCGAAGAAGTTCACCGGGCAGTAAGCAACCTCACGAGCCGCCCGAGGCGACGGCATGCCCTGCCATCTCTCCCCTCACGCTTGCGGGAGGGGAAGGTTCGGTCCGCCGAACCGGGCTGGGCCAGAAAAGTCACGCTCACCAAGCTCGCCTCCGGCTCGCCCCGCCC
>NZ_LSHM01000047.1:0-3015 GCF_001557175.1 Blastomonas sp. CCH9-A1 | reverse complement strand
AGTTTGGTCCGCATCCGCCTTTGCTCGATCCGGGGATGTGAATACGGATTATGGTGCGCGGGCACGGCCGCGACCGGATACAAGTCTATGCACGGATAGTGCATCAGCTGACCTCGGAACGAATGAAGCCAATCCCTGAGCATTGCGTGTGCCCCCCACCGCGTCAACAGAAGGAACCGTTCAATGCGAACTTGACAAGCCCCGGATCATACAAGTCGCTCTTCAGCCGGTCGCCGGTGCGGCGGTCGATCTGGCCCGAACGCACATCGGTATCGACCCGCGCTTCGAACTGCGCACGCTGCGTGGCCAGCGGAGTGCGCCCGAACTGCCATTGCGCCTCGATCGACTGGGTCGAGCCGGTACGATCGCCGAACAAAGCGCCGAAGATCGAGTTCAAGCGCTCCTGCTGGCGCGACCGCTGCTGGTCCTGCGCGCTGCTATCGGTCTGCGCGAAAGCGGCGCCGCTCGTCAGCATCAAGGCTGCGGCGGCGGTGGCGGTGTAAAGGCTTTTCATGATTATATTCCTCGTTGAACGATGCACGCACTACGTGCCGCTTCACCGAGGGTTGCGACGAGCCGAGTGTCCGGCCCGGTAAAATCAGGTCAACTGGCGAGCCCGGCCTTGAGACTCCCGATCACCTTGTCCTGATTGTCGAGCAGCGCCAGCACGTGCTGGCGCGCCTGTTCGATCTGGTCGCTGCCGCCGGGCTTCACCTCGCCCGCCGCCTCTTTCTGGAGGCGTGCGATATAGAGCTCCTCGAGATCGCCCAGGATCTCCGCCAGATCGCGCCGCGGCGCATCGAGCGCGCTGATCTTCGTCTGCGCGACCGACCAATCCTCGCTCCCCACCGCATCGCCCCTGGCCGCGCCCGAAGCAGCCTGTGCTGCCGAGCGGGCGAGCGCGAAATCGGCCTCGGCCTTGTCGGCGCGCGCCAGCATGGCGGCAAGATCGCGCGCCAGTGCCGGATCGGCAATGCTCTCGATCGGCGGCGGCGGCGCCTTGGCCTCGGCCTCGCGATCGCGCAGCTCGACCTCGCGCCGCTCGAGCGAGGGCAGCTCGGCCATCGGCTGCAGGCAGGCGGTGACCGCGAGCGGCGTGGCGGAGAGGATAAGGCGTGCGAGCTTTGCCGGGGTGACTTTCATGACCCAGGGCTGTAGGACAGCACGCAATCGCGGGCAACCGGCTTGCGTCGCGGCGCAGCCTTGATGCGCATAACCGCCCAAAAAAGCCGCCGCAGCGGTTGACAGCACCGCCGCTTTCACCTAACGGGCATGGCTTTCCGGCGCGGGACATCCCGTCGCAGGGCAGTGGTTTTCACTCTGCCGATTCGGGTCTGGCAACAGGCAAGATGAAACAGGCGATCATCACAATTTGCGTGCCCGGAACCCGATTGAAGCAAACAGAAACGAGACAACCCATGTTCGCTATCGTGCGCACAGGCGGCAAGCAGTATCGCGTTGCAGCCGGAGACAAAATCGCAGTGGAAAAGCTGGCCGGTGAGGCTGGCGACGTCATTGCGCTGAACGACGTTCTGCTGGCCGGCGACGGCGGCGAGGTCAAGGATGTGGCCGGTGTGGTCGTCTCCGCCGAAATCATCGCCCAGGCCAAGGCTGAAAAGGTGGTGATCTTCAAGAAGAAGCGTCGCCACAACTATCGCCGCAAGCTCGGCCATCGTCAGCAGCACACGATCCTGCGCATCGTTGCCGTGGGCGAGGAAGCCAAGAAGGCTGCTCCGAAGAAGGCCGCCGCTGCCAAGACCGAAGCTCCGGTCGAAGCTGCTGCCGAAACCCCCGCTGCCGAGGCTGCACCCAAAAAGGCTCCGGCCAAGAAGGCTGCCACCAAGAAGGCCGCTGACACCGATTCGTCGGCTGACAACGCCTGATCGCGCGCGAACCAAAGGAGTTTTGAACAATGGCACATAAGAAAGCAGGCGGTTCGTCGCGCAACGGTCGTGATTCCGCAGGTCGTCGTCTTGGCGTGAAGAAGTTCGGTGGCGAGCCCGTCATCGGCGGCAACATTATCATCCGCCAGCGCGGAACCAAGGTCTATGCCGGTGCCAATGTCGGCATGGGCAAGGACCATACACTGTTTGCGCTCACCGAAGGCCGCGTGAAGTTCCACGAAGGTCGCCTTGGTCGCAAATACGTATCGGTAGTCGCCCCGGCGATGGCGGAAGCCGCCGAATAACGGACGATCGATGACGGGTCGTCCTCTCACAGGGATGACCCCGGCCGGTGAAACACCCGGACCAGATGACAGGGAGATGGGGTCCGTCCCGTCTCCCTTTCTTTTTGTCTCCCTGTCACCGCGCTGACTCCAGCCTGTCATGTTTGGCTGGCAAGGCGCGGGCAACGAGGAGAGACATAATGTTTGCAAGAACGCAAAGATTGTTGCTGCGGCCAGTCTGGCCCGAAGATGCCGATGCGCTGTTCGCGGGCATCAACGACGAGCGCATCGTGTGCAATCTTGCCCGCGCGCCCTGGCCCTATAGCGCTGAACACGCCCGCGAATTTGCCGCGCGCGCGCAGGACCCCTTCTATCCGCACTATCTGCTCACCCTGCCGGGCGATGCCGGGCAGACGCTGATCGGCAGCTGCGGCCTCGGCCGCACCGATACAGGCGAGGCCGAGCTCGGCTACTGGATCGCACGGGACCATTGGGGCAAGGGCTATGCGACCGAGGCGGCGCACGCGGTGATCGCCAATGCCTGGACGCTCGGCCACCGCCGGATCGTCGCCAGCCACTATATCGACAACCCGGCGTCGGGCGCAGTGCTGCGGCGGCTGGGCTTCGTCCCCACCGGCACCACCCGCCCCCGCTTCAGCCTGGGCCGCGGCTATGAAGCGATGGCGCAGGAATATGCGCTGGAAAGCGACATGGCGGAGGCAGAACGACCGCTCGCGGCGTGAGGGGCGGGCGGCGGGCGGTGAGCAGCGCCGCCCCAGCCCCACCCCTGCCCCGTCATCCCTGCAAAAGCGGGGGTCCCGCGCTATCCGCACCACGCCCGCTCAGCC
>NZ_LSHM01000046.1:0-34895 GCF_001557175.1 Blastomonas sp. CCH9-A1 | reverse complement strand
TATTGAATCAACCGTTCACGCCGCGCGCAAGCGGTTAATAGGTCCTGACCCTAGGCGGCAAGCCGCCAAGTCTCGCTTCTCTCCCCTAAAGGAGAGAGAGTTTCTGCTATCGAAACAGCAGCACCGATGTCTGCCCGGCGCGGATCATCTGTGTCGTCGTGCTGCCGACCAGCATGTTGCGCAGCGGGCTGTGTCCGTACGCCCCCATGACCAGAAGATCGATGCCCCGCTCGCGGATCACCTGCGGCAGCACCGCATCGGGATTGCCCTCGCGCTGCACCGCCTTGACGCCCGCGCGTCCGGTGAACTGGGTCTGCGCCCAGTCGATATGCCCTGCGTTGCTGTCGGTATAGCCGCCGACAAGCACGATATCGATATCGAGCCCCCCGAACAGCATCGACGTCGAGACATATTCGAGCGCCTTCCGGCTCGAGGGTCCGCCATCGAACGCGATGGCGATGCGCTGCGGTGCCTTGAACACGCGCGTCGCCACCAGCACCGGCTTGCGGCTCTGGCGGATGACGCGCTCGACCTTGCTGCCCAGATGACCCTTGGCAAAATCCGCCTGCGCGCCGCGCTTGCCGATGATCGTCATGTCGCTGAAGGCTTCGCGCTCGGCAATCGTCTCGACAATGCCGCCCTCGCGCAAGCTGAGCTCGACATCGCTCACCCCCCGTGCACAAAGTTGATCGACGGCCGCTTCGAGCAGAAGCTGCCCCTGGCGATCGGCCAAACGCCCTTCCGCCGCCTTCAGCGCCATCACCTCGTCGAGCAGGCCGGGCTTGCTCGCGAGCCCTGCCCCGTCGAGCTCGGCGCGGGCATCGTTGCGCTGGATGACATGGAGCAATTCGACCGTCGCCTTCAGGCGCTGCGCCGCCCAGGCGGCGTGTTCGCACACGGTCTGCGAATAATGCGATACGTCAAGGCAGGCCAATAGCCGCTGCATGTCTCTCTCCTGTCGTTTCCCGGCTGTTGCCGATGAAGCTTGAACATGGGGGAACGGGTATTGCCCCGGCATGCCCCCCCCCTGGTTGTGCAACGTTCAGGACGGCGGATTGGTGCCGATCACGTGACGCGCGCCGCGACCTTGTACGCGTCGCGCTGCCAGCGCCCCTCACCCATGATGGTGGCGAGCCGATCCACGGCATGCCAGATGTCGGCAAAGCCGAGATAGAGCGGCGTCAGGCCGAGCCGCAGGACGTCGGGCGCGCGGAAATCGCCGATGACGCCCGCATCGATCAGCGCGCGGTTGATCGGCCAGGCGTTCGGGTGCACGAAGCTCGCATGGCTGCCGCGCAGGTCGGCGCGCGATGGGGTGATGGGTTGGAGTTCGGGGCAGCGCGCGGCCATCAGCTGGCCGAGGAAATCGAACAGGGCCTGCGATTTGGTCCAGAGCGCATCGCGATCCGCCTCTAGCATGAGATCGACCCCCGCCTCCAGCGCCAGCAGCGACAGCATCGGCGGGGTGCCTGCCAGAAAGCGCTCGATACCCGGTGCGGACTCGTATTCGTCGGTCATCGCGAACGGCGCGGCATGGCCCATCCAGCCCTGGATCGGCGAGCCGAGAAACTCGAGCGCCTCGGCCGCGACATACAGGAAAGCGGGCGCGCCTGGACCACCGTTCAGATATTTGTAGCCGCAACCCACGGCAAAGCGTGCAGCATCCGCAGCCATATGGAGGGGCACCGCGCCGGTGCTGTGCGACAGGTCCCAGATCAGCGGGACGTTGTGCGCATCGGCCAGCGCCTGGATCGCCGCCATGTCGAAGCGCTCGCCGGTCTTGTAATGCACATGGGTGAGCACGATCAGCGCGACGTCCGGCCCGATCTTCTCAACGATGGAATCGCGCGACGCAGCATCGAGCACGAGACCATGCTGCGCAGCAATTCCCGCAGCGACATGGAGGTCGGTCGGGAAGTTTCCGCTCTCGGTCAGGATCGTCCGGCCTTGGCCCGACCGCGCCGCGAGGATCGCCCCCATCAGCTTGTAGAGGTTCACCGTCACCGAATCGCAGGCGATCACCTCGCCCGGTGCCGCGCCGATCAGCGCCGCGATCTTGTCGCCGATGCGGCGCGGCGCACCGATCCAGTCGGCATCGTTCCAGCTGCGGATCAGCCCCTTGCCCCATTGCCGATCGACCGCATCGTGCATCACCGCACGCGTCGCCACCGGCAGCGCGCCGAGCGAATTGCCATCGAGATAGATCACGCCTTCGGGCAGCGTGAACCGGTCGCGCCAACTGGCCAAGGGGTCGGCGGTGTCGCGGGCCTCGGCCTCGGCAAGCGAAGGATAGTCGGTCATCATCAGCGCCCCAGCAATTGCTTGATCCGTGCCTTTTGCGCAGCCCAGCTGCGGCTGGTCGGCGCGATCAGCTCGACATGGCCCTCGGGCCCGTGAACGTGGTTTTCGACCCCGATGCCGCGCTTCTTCATGTCTGCGGCATAGGTCTCGGCGTAGACAGGCGGTGCAATCCGGTCCTTGTCGGTATGGAACTGGATCTGCTGCGCCTGGCTCACCGGCATTTCGGGCGGAGAGGTCAGCGCGAACCTGTCGCCTGCCATCTTCGTTGGCGCGTCGGTGCCGCAGGCATGGCCGGTGCGCTGCATCGCCGCGCGCAGATCGGCAATGCCGGCCTGGCTGATCGCGGTATCGATGCGCAGTGGGTTAGCCCCGCGCAAGGGCTCGCCCTCGGGCAGCGCCTGGCGCGCGGCCAGCCACAAAGCCAGATGCCCGCCCGCCGAATGGCCGATGACGATGGTATGCGTGAGATCGAGGTTCAGCGCCTTCGCCTGAGCGCCGAGCAGGTCGGCTGCCGCGCCGACATCCAGATAGGTGTCCGGATAGCCACCGCCGCGATCAACGCCGCGATATTCGATGTTCCACACGGCAATGCCGTCCTTGCGCAGATCGTCGGCGATATAATTCATGATGTCGCGCGTCGCGATCTCGGTCTGCCAGCAGCCGCCATGGATCATGACGACAACCGGATGCGGCCCCTTGCCAGCGGGCAGCCACAGATCGACGAGCTGCAGAGGGTCCTCGCCATAGGCGATGGTGCGGGTCGGGCTGGGACGCGGCTGATCGAGCAGATCAGGCCATTGCATGATCGGCTTTTCGGCGTTCAGCATGGCCGAGACCTGCGATCCGACGCCCAGCGACAGGCCGAGCGTCGCAAGACCGAGCGCCAGTCCGCCCCATTTGATCGTCCGCACAATGTGGTTCCTCCCCTACGACTTTCGATACAATGCAACCACCGTCACCCTGAACTTGTTTCAGGGCCCATTTATCCTCATGCGGCTTCGGCTTTTGGGGCACAATGGGTCCTGAAACAAGTTCAGGATGACCAAGACGCGAACGTCGGCGAAAAACTCAATAATCCCTCGAAATCCGCACGTTCGCGCTCTGGCGGCCGATGGTCGAGATCGACGAGAGCAGCGATAGCCAGCGGGTGATCTGGAACTCCACTTGCGTCGCCGAATAGCCGCGCCCGTCGGTGACGATCTCGACATAGGTGTTGCGGGTGATGTACTTGCCCGCCGCGATGCTGGTGCCCTGGCCCAGCGTCTGGTTGCCCTCGACGATGCGCAGCCGGTCGAGCCCGATCGCGCCGCGCAGCGCGTTGATCGGGTCGAGCCCGCCGCCGCCGCGCAGCGAGGCGAGCGCTGCTGCCAGCTGCACCGCTTCGGGCGCGGAAATGTCCGTGATCGACGATCCGAAGAGCAGGCGGGCCAGCAGTTCGTCTTCCGGCAGGGCCGGCGTGCTGGTAAAGCTGATCTCGGGCGCAAGGCCCGTGCCGCGCACGTTGATCGTAGCGTTGAGATCGCTGAGGTTCGCCGACGCCGCGATATCGAGCGCCGGGTTGGGCGGCGATTCTCCGCGAAAGTTGATGCGCCCTCGCACCAGCTCGAAATCGCGTCCGGCAAATTCATATTCGCCGCGGATCAGGTCCGCCTGGCCGGTGATGCGCGGCGCATCGACCGTGCCGGTGAGCGTCACGTTCGCACCCCACTCGCTGTTGATGCCGAGGCCCGTGACGGTGAACTGGTTGGGTGCGCGCGCCTTGACATCATAGCGCCAGACCGCCGGTCGCACACGGCGCGGCGCCTCGTCGGCGCGGCGGTTGATCTCGCGCACGTTGATCACCGGCAGCGCCTCGGCGGCATTGAACTGGCCGAGCCGGAAACGGCCCCGGTTGAGTACGACATCGCCGCCCAGCGTACCGGATGTGCCATCGGACGAGATGGTCAGCGGACCCGTGACGGTCGCACCGAAATCGTCGCGGTTGACCAACTGCGCGTTCTTCGCCGCCGCCCGGATCTCGACCGCGACGCCGCGCGAGGGCGAGGCGAACAGGCCGCCATAATCGACATAGCCCTGACCGCTTACCGTGCCGTTCGATCCCGCCTTGCCGTTGAAGCTGGTCAGCGTCAGCCGCGATCCGTTGAACTGCCCGCGCGCGGCGATGTCGCTGATCACCGTGCCCGACAGCGTGCTTTCCAGCCGCGCAGTGCGGGTGGCCAGCACGCCACTGATGCTGGGGTCCATCAGGCTGCCCGAAAGGTTCGCCGCGACACCGACCTGACCGGTGACGTCGAACGCCTCGATGCCGAGCAACCGCCAGAGCGAGTCCGCCGGGCCGTTGAAGCGCAATTGCCCGGCGAGCGTCCCGCGTCGCAGCCGCCCGAACAGATCGAAGCCCTGCGGCAGGTTGCCGATCCGCGCCTGTGCGCGCCCGACGGTCTTGTCCTGTTCGGCGATCACCGCGCGCACGGCCAGTGCGTCGACCGTCAGCGCGAGGTTCGCCGCAATATCGACCGGGCGCGAGCTGGCGATCAGACCCGTGCGCGTGAGATTGTCGAATTTCAGGCTGGCCTTGCCCGTCGGCACGCCGCCCTCGGCCTGACGATAGCTGAGCGTGCCCGAGGCATTGCCACCAAAGCCGAGTTCGCGCACCGCGACATCGAAAAGCGCCAGCGGAACGGTGTTGAACTGCGCGCTGATATCGGTCAGCCCGCCGCCGAACCGGCCCTGCAGGCCCAGCCGCCCCCGCCCGACGCGCAGCACCGCCGGGGCCAGTCGCCAGCCGCTATCGTCCAGCTTGCTGAGCCGCGCTGGCCGCACCAGTCGCAACCGGCGGTTGCCATAGCTGCCATTGCCCGCCAGCGTGACCGTGTCACTGGCAATTTGCGCGCTGGTCTGCAGCTCGAAATTGCTGCCGCGCCGCCCGGCGAGAGAGGCGGTCACGCGTCCCTCGCCGTTGACGAGATTGGCATTGGCCGCGAGCCTTCCGATGAAGAGCGGTCCGCGACCGATGCCCTGCGCGCGCATGCTGCCGACGATCGTGTTGCGTCCCTCGGCGATCAGCGCGTCGATTTCCGCCGCGCCGCGGTTGATCGTGATCGGCACCTCGCCGTCGAACCGCGCATTGGCAAGGTCGAGCATCGCCTTTACGCCCTGCCCGCCGCTGCGCGGATCGAGCGTGACATCGCCGGTAATGCCCCCGCCACGGACATTGAGCGCACCTTCGAGCCCGGCCTTGGTGGCGTAGATATTGCCGGCGAACAGCGCCTGCGACACCGTGAACCGCTCGATCTCTATCAACGTCCGCCCGGCTTCGCGCGCAAAGATGCGCGTCGCGCCCTCAAGCGGCCCCAGCGTCGACTGGCCGGTCACGTCGACCGAAAACCCATCGGGCACGGTGCCGAGCGCGAGCCGAAGGTCCTGCACGCCCAATGCGGGAAGCGGTTCGTCGAGCGTGAGGACTGCGCGCATGTCGCCGCGGATCGAATCCGCGCTGACATCGAGCGGACCGTAGTCGCGATGCCGTCCGCTGGCGCGCAGGACGATGCGGCCATCCGGCTCGACCCGTCCGCCGCCGATCAGCGCCAGCTTCTGCGCCGCCAGGCTCGCATCGCGCAACACGAAGGGCTGGCCTGCACCATAGCTGAACTTGCTGGCAAAGCGCGGAGACGGCCCGATCAATGTCACCACCGTTTCGTTGACCACGCGGCGCATCAGCACGCGGACATCGCCCAGCATATCCCAGGCGGCGCCGCCGCCAAAGGCGACGCGCACATTGGCATCGATATCGGCATCACCGACATTCTCGACCCCGAAGGCGGGGAGCCGCGCATCCACGACTGCGAGATAGCGCCCACGCTGGCTGCTGCCCGAAAGCTGTACCAGCGCGACCAGGCTCTTGCTGGTCAGCCGGATCGGATCGCTGCTGAGCACGCCTTTGCGCAGACGCACGATGCCCTGGCCGGTCAGTCCATTGGCCAACCGGTCGCCATAGGCATTGCCGGTGACGACGCGTGTCGCGCTGAGCTTGACCGGAAGGGTGACATCCCTGCCCTGCCGGGTCAGCGTGCCCTGCGCGAGCAGCGCATCCGCGCTCACCCCGGCGAGCGCCACGCGATCCGCCGACAGACGATAAGGAGCCTCGAGATCGCCGAAGGGGCCGTTCAGGGTCACCGTTGCGCGCAGATTGCGCGCCTCAAGCCCATCGGCGAGCAGCCCGGGACGGGAGAGTGCGGCAAGAAGCTCGACATTGTCGAACCGGTTCTCGCCCAGATCGATCGCGCCCTTCGCATTGGCCGTGCCCGCCTGCCCCGCGAGCGCGATCATGCCCGAGAGCACCCGCGCATCGAGCGTGCCGCGCGCGACCACACCGACCGCAGGACCAAGCATGCGCGCAAAGCTGTCGCCGATCAGCGGCCCGGGCCGGACAAAGCCCCGGATCCGCACCTCGCCTTCGCGCTGGTTGATGTCGAGCGCACTGAGTTCTCGGTTGCCCAGCCGGGCAAGCAGCCTGCCCTGCCAGAAATCCCAGTCGCCCTGCCCCTTGATCGAGGCGGCCATGTCCTGTTTCAGCCCGGCCAGTGCCGCAATGGCGCCGCTGGCAGGCGCACTGACATCACCGTCGATCTGCAGCCGGTTCTGATCGGGCATCGCGTCGATCTTTACCGCCAGCCGATCAGTGCCGTCGGCGAGCGATGCGCGCGCATCGACCAGCACCCGGCCCGAGCGGATATCGACCCGCCCTGCCAGATTGGCGACGCGGCGTGGCCCGGCAATGCCCTGCCGGATCACCAGGCCGTCCGCGCGCAGCCGGTCGATGCGGATGTCGAAGGCCGGTAGCAGCGGATCATCGGGATCGCCGGGATTAAGCTCGGGCAGGCTGCGCAACTCGCCGCGCCGGAGGACGAGATCGCGGATGTCCAGCCGATTGCGCAGGAAGCTGAACGGTCGCCAGTCGAGATCGACCGCCGAAGCGGTGAAGAATACCCGTTTGGTATCGCGCAGTTCGACCCCGCGCAGCACCGCCTTGCCATAGATCGACCCGTCGATCCGCGCGACGCGGAGCGACAGGCCGGACTTGAGCTGATAGCTGGCGATCTGCTCTGCGACGAGGCGGCGCCCAGGCCCACTATCCAGCCCGAACAGCAATGCGGCGCCGAGCCCGGCGAGCACCAGCACGCCGATCATCAGACCGCGCAGCCAGCGCACGGGCCTGGCCTGTGGCGCCGCCTGCTCAACCGTGGTTGGAATGGCCTCGTCCGCCATCAGAAGGCTTGTCCGAGCGAGATATAGACCCCTATCCGACTATCGCCGGGCTGGGGGTTGAGCGGGGTGCCGATATCCAGCCGCAGCGGCCCGAAGCTGCTGTAATAGCGTACGCCGACGCCTGCGCCATAGCGGATGCCGCTGAAATCGGGCGTGCTGCCGGCATAGACATTCCCCGCGTCGAAAAAGGGCACCACGCCGAAATTGCCCAGGCGCACGCGCGCCTCGATCGAGAATTCGGCCAGGCCGTTGCCGCCAATCGGATCGTTATTGCCATCGCGCGGCCCGATGGCCTGAAAGCCGTATCCGCGCACCGATCCGCCGCCACCCGCGTAGAAGCGCCGCGAGGGCGCAATGTTGAAGCGATTGGCGCCGATGGTGCTGCCCAGCCGCACGCGCCCCGCCAGAACGATCCTTTCCGAAACCGGCTGGTAATAGCTTCCGTCGATCTGGATGCGGGCATAGCCCTTGCTGCTCGATTGCAGCGAATATTCGGGCGAGATGCGCCCGCCCAGCCGGAAGCCCCGGGTCGGATCGAGCAGGCTGTCCGTGCCGTCATAGCTCAATGCCGTCGGCAGCGCGGCGATGAAGAAGGTGCGCCGTGCGCCTCCGACGATCCTTGCGCGACTGTCGCGCTCGTCCGACAGCACCAGTTCCGCCCCCAGCGACCAGGTCCATTTCTTCTGGAAGATGAGGTTCGTCTGCCGCTCGAGCGAGGCGGCCACCAGAAAGGTCCGCGCCTCGAACGCATCGCGGTCGATATTGCTGGCCAGCACCTGCGCCGTCAGCACGCGGTCGCGCTTGAGGAAATTGTTGCGGCGATAGACCAGGTTGATCAGCTGCTCCTGCGTTCCGCCCACGGCGCGCGCACGCACCAGCCCCTCGGGGGGGAAGAAGTTGCGATGTTCCCAGCTGACTTCGGCGCGATAGCCTTCGCCCGTCCCATAGCCGACCTCGCCTGCGATGGTGCGCAAGGGGGCGGCGACGGTTTCGACCTGAATGTCCACCGTTCCGGGCTCGTTGCCCACGGGATCGGTCGCTGCCACCGGGGTCAGCGTCGCGGTCGAGACCAGACCTGTCGCGAGGATCGCCCGGCGCAGGTCGTCCATTTCCGACGCCTGGAAGATATCGCCGCGATCAAACCGGGCGATCCGCTCGAGATGCCGGGATCCGAACAAGCCGTCGTCGTTCGCGATCACGCCGCCGAACCGGTACTGGCCGCCGGGTGTCACCGGCACGGTCAGCGCCCCGCTGCGCGCCTCGTGATCGATCAGCAGATCGGGCTCGCCCATCTGCGCAAAAGGAAAGCCGGTTTCGAGCAGCCGGGTCAGCACCGCGAGCCTGCCGGCGACGATCCTGTCGGCATTGGCAGCGTCGCCGACCTTCATGCCGAAGGCCGCACGCGCGGCAGGCACATCGACGCCCACGGCATCGAGCCCGGCCAGGTCGATCGCGCTCAACCGATAGATCGGCCCGGGATTGACATCGAAGGTCAGTTGCACGCGGTCCTGATCCGGAATCCTGGCGACCGAATTGCGCACCTCGCCATCGTAGAAGCCATAGACGCGCAGCATCGTATCGATCAGATCATTGTCGTCGCGGGCGCGGCGATTGACCTGCGCGAGATTGGCATCGTCATCCGAAAGGCGCTCGAGCGTCGAGAGCGCCTGGAAGCGGTTGCGGAACGCATCCTGGTCAAGCTCGGCCAGATCTTCGGTCGGCAGGAAGTTGACGGTGACGCGATAGCGCACGTCGCCATCGTCGATTTCGCGCAGCGCCTGGCGTTCGGCCTGACGCGCCTCGCGTTCGGCTTGCCGTTCGGCGCGGCGGGCGGCGCGATCGCCCTCTGCATCCTCGGCCAGCGCGGCTTCGTCCGTTTCCGCCAGCGGTGCTGCGATCGCCAGACCGTCGCGCACATCATCGGCTTCGGTTGCGACAATATCGCCGGTCGAACTGTCCGATGCGTCAGCGGCCTGAGTTTCGGCAGGAAGCACGTCCTCTGCGGAAAATTCGCCGGGCCAGGCCGGAATATCCCCGCCCTCGGGCCATTCGACCTCCATTCCCGGCAGCTGATCGAGCGGCGCGAGCGGGTCGACGTTCAGCGGGTCCTCGACCTGCGAGTCTTCGGGTTGCAGGACGGTGCCGGAAGGGTCGGATGAAGCGGCTGGAGCCTGCGAGATATCGGCCTGCTGCGCCCACGCGACATGGGGCCATGCACAGCCAGCGACCAGCATGACCAGTGTTCCCGCCCTCGCAAGACGCCCGCGATCACCCTGCCTCATCGACTCGATATGCTTTCAGCGCGGGCAGGTTCCCGCCCGAAATCGAAATAGTCGTTATGCGCCCGCACCGTCGCGTTCAAGGTCGAAAGCGTGCCAGCCATCGGGGCCAAGCAGTTCCAGCGGCTGATATTTGATCTTGTACTGCATCCGCGGCGAAGATTTTACCCAATAGCCGAGATACACATAGGGCAGCCGGGCGCGCGCCGCGCGCTGGATATGGTCCATGATGATGTAATTGCCCAGGCCCCGCCGGGTCGGGTGATCGGGCTCGTAGAAGCTGTAGATCATCGACAGGCCGTCGCCCTGCTGATCGGTCAGGCACGCGCCCACCAGCTTGCCCGCGCTGCCATCCGGATTGGGCTCGCGATATTCGATGACATAGCTGCGCACCGGCGTGTGCTCGACCATGTCGGCATAATCCATGTCATCCATGTCGGACATGCCTCCGCCGGGATGGCGCGTCTTGAGGTAACGGCGCAGCAGATCGTACTGCTCCTGCGTCGACCAGGGCTTGCAGGCGGAGACGATGAGATCACGGTTGCGCTTGAGCAGCTTGCGCTGGTTGGCAGAGGGCACGAACTGGTCTGCCACCACGCGCACCGAAACGCAGGCGCGGCAGTCGAGGCAGCTCGGGCGATAGGCAACGTTCTGGCTGCGACGGAACCCGATGCGGCTCAGTGCGTCGTTCAGCTCGTCGGCATGTGGTCCGCTCAGTTCGGTGAACACCTTGCGCTCGCTCTTGCCCGGAAGATACGGGCACGGGCCGGGGTTGGTCACGAAGAAACGGGGAAAACGTGCCGGTGCGCTCACGTGGCAAACGGTCCTTGTGCAAATGGCTTGGTAATGGGGATCATGCTCGGCAAACGATATGCCCACCAAGCGCCCCGCAAGCCAAGCCGGTTAACCAACTTTCTTGGTTAAGCCGCGCCAAGTCGAGTCAAATCGGCGGTCAAGCGTGGGTGGACTGTGGATAAGGGACGATTCATGCTGAATCGGAAACTGGTCCGGCTAGCTCTTTGTGCCGGTTTCTGCCGAACCGGTGGCATGCCCCATCCGCGACTTGCTCGCTCCCAAACCCTCACCCCCGCTAAAACGGCAGTCCCGCTTTCGCGGCAAGCTCTGAACACAGCGGGATTCCCGCTTTCGCGGGAATGACGAAAAAGATCGCGCGATGGGCCAGTATCAGGCCACCTCGACCAGTCCAACGTCGTAACCGCTGGCCTTGAGCGAGGTGACGAGCGCATCGAGCTGGCTGCGGTCGCGCGCCTCGCATTCGATATCGGTGATCAGCCCCTTGGCGGGCAGGTTGGTGAACACGCGCTGGTGATAGATCTCGATGATGTTCACCTGATGCGCATCGAACTGGCGCATCACCTTGAACAGCGCGCCGGGCCGATCCTGCAGCGCAATGCGCAGCCGCGCCAGGCGACCGGACCGCGCCAGATCGCGCAGGAGCACATTGGCGAGCAGCCGCGTATCGATATTGCCACCGCACAGCACCACGGCGACGGTCTGACCGCGGAACCGATCGGGCTCGGCCAGCAGCGCGGCGAGACCAGCAGCCCCAGCCCCTTCGGCGACCGTCTTTTCGATCTGCAGCAACAGGCTGACAGCGGTTTCGAGCTGAGGCTCGCTGACCAGCACGATGTCATCGGCGAGCGCACGCACGATTTCGCGGGTGAACTCGCCGGGCTGCTTGACGGCAATACCCTCGGCGAGCGTATCGCCCTCGCACGGATATTGGGTGCCCTTCACCGTGTTGTACATGCTGGGATAGAGCTGCGCCTGCACGCCGGTCAGCCTGATCCCGGGCTTGAGCGCGCGCGCGGCGGTGCCCATGCCGGAAAACAGGCCGCCGCCGCCGATCGGAATCACGAAATGATCGATCTCGGGCGCGTCCTCTAGCATCTCGAGCGCGACCGTACCCTGCCCCGCCGCGATCACCGGATCGTCGAACGGGTGGACGAAGGTCAGCCCCTCGCTCTTCTCGAGCTCGCGGGCATGTGCATAGGCGTCGTCATATTTCTCGCCGAACAGGATGACGCGGCCGCCATTGGCCTCGGTCTGCTGCACCTTGATGGTGGGCGTGGGCTTGGGCATCACGATGGTGACGGGGACGCCGAGGCGCGTGCCGTGCCAGGCCAGGCCCTGCGCATGGTTGCCTGCCGACGCGGCGATCACGCCCTTGGCCTTGGCCTCCTCGCTCATCTGGCTGAGGAAGTTGAGCGCGCCGCGCTCCTTGTAGGCGGCGGTGAACTGGAGGTTCTCGAACTTGAGATACACCGTCGCGCCGGTAATCGCCGACAGCGTCTTGCTGACAAGCGTGGGCGTGCGGACGATCGAACCGGCGATGCGGGCATGCGCGGCGCGGATATCGTCCAGGGTGAGGCGTTCGGTCGGGCTGGTCATATCGGCTGCGGCCCCTAACCGATATGGCGCGGATTGAAAACATCCGTTAAGGCACCGCCATGGCAAATATAGCATTTATCGGTATCGGCGTGATGGGCGGGCCCATGGCGCGCCATCTGGGCAATGACGGGCACACTCTGTCGCTCTACAATCGCACTCCGGCCAAGGTCCACGCCTGGCTTCAGGCGCACCCGCATCTGGCGGAAAAGGCTCGCGTTGCCGCGACTCCGGCGGAGGCGGCGGAAGGGGTCGATGCGGTCATCACCTGTGTCGGCAATGACGATGACCTGGCGCAGGTGATCATGGGTCATCAGGGCGCGTTCACGACATTGCCTAAGGGGGCATTGTTCATCGATCACACCACCGTCTCGGCCACCATCGCGCGGCAGATTTCGGTCGAGGGCCGCGCCAAGAACATCCTGTGCGTCGATGCGCCCGTGACCGGCGGCCAGGCAGGCGCGGAAAACGGCACGCTCGCCATCATGTGCGGCGGCAAGAAGGACGCGGTCGATGCCGCGCGCCCGATCATCAAGAGCTATTCCAGCCGCATCGTTCATGTCGGCGGCCCCGGCGACGGGCAGACCACCAAGATGGTCAACCAGATATGTATCGCGGGCGTGCTCGGCGGGCTCAGCGAGGCGATGCGTTTCGCTCAGGCGAGCCGGCTCGATCTCGACAAGGTGTTCCAGGCGATTTCGGGCGGCGCGGCGCAGAGCTGGCAGATGGACAATCGCTGGAAGACCATGGCCGAGGACAGTTTCGATTTCGGCTTCGCCATCGACTGGATGCGCAAGGATCTGGGCCTTGCGCTCGACGAGGCGCGCAACAATGGCGCGTCGATCCCTGTAGCCGCCTTGCTCGACCAGTTCTTCGCCGAGGCGCAGCATCTGGGCGCGGGCCGCCAGGATACCAGCGCGCTGATCCGCAGGCTGCCGCGCAAATGAGCCGTCCGATGTTCGCGCGCACCGCCGCGCTCGCCGCCACCCTGCTTGCCAGCGCCGCCTCGCCTGTCTGGGCCGATGGACTGATCGACAATGTCAACGGCATGACGCTCGACGCCAAGGGCAAGGTCGTCAGTTTCACCGGTCTGGTCATCGACAATGACGGCAAGGTGAAGCAGCTGCTCGAACGTCGCGACAAGCGCCCCGAAAAGCTCGATTACAAGCTCGATGGCGATGGCCGCACGTTGATGCCCGGCATCATCGATGCGCATGGCCATGTCATGGGGCTGGGCTTCTCGCTGCTGACGCTCGACCTGTCAGGCACGAAGTCGCTCGAAGAGGCGCTCGCCAAGATCAAGGCCTATGCCGACGAAAACCCCAGCCGACCGTGGATCATCGGGCGCGGATGGAACCAGGAAAAATGGGGCCTCGGCCGCTTTCCCACCGCTGCCGATCTCGACGCGGTCGTGCCCGACCGGCCGGTCTGGCTCGAACGGGTCGATGGCCATGCCGGCTGGGCCAACACCGCCGCGATGCAAGCCGCGGGCGTCAAGCCCGACGTAAAGGATCCCGCAGGTGGCAGGGTCGAGCGGATCGGCGGCAAGCCTGCGGGCGTGTTCGTCGATGCCGCCGAGGCGCTGGTGAGCAAGGCGGTGCCGCCGCCGCGCGCGGTCGATCGCGATGCCGCGCTGATCGCGGCGCAGGACCATCTGCTTGCACTCGGCATCACCGGCATTGCCGATATGGGCACGACCATCGACGACTGGCAGGCTTATCGCCGCGCCGGGGACGAGGGCCGGCTGCGCGTGCGCATCATGTCCTATGCCGCCGGGATCGAGGCGATGGTCGCGATCGGTGGCCCCCGCCCGACCCCCTGGCTCTATGACGACCGGCTGCGGCTCAACGGCGTGAAGCTCTATCTCGATGGTGCGCTCGGCTCGCGCGGGGCGCTGCTCAAGGCCGATTATGCCGACATGCCCGGCCAGCGGGGCCTGGCGTTCGTCAACGACACCCAGCTGCTCAACATGATGAGCCGCGCCGCGATGGACGACTTCCAGGTCGCCGCGCATGCGATCGGCGACGGCGCGAACGCGCAAGCGCTCTCGGCGATCGAGGAACTCGCCAAGGACTATAAGGGCGACCGCCGCTGGCGCATCGAGCACGCGCAGATCATCGATCCGGTCGATATCCCGCGCTTCGCGAAGAACGGCATCATCGCCTCGATGCAGCCGGTGCACCAGATTTCGGACCGGCTGATGGCCGAAGCCCGGCTGGGCCCGGCCCGGCTGGCCGGTGCCTATGCGTGGAAGACGCTGAGCCAGGCGGGCGTGCCGCTGGCCTTCGGCTCGGACACGCCGGTGGAATCGCCCGATCCCTTTGCCGGGCTGGCTGCCGCGATCACCCGCGAAGGCGCCGACGGCCAGCCTTTCGGCGGCTGGCAGCCCCAGGAGCGGCTTGGCAGGACCGAGGCGATCGACGCGTTCACGCGCGGCGCAGCCTATGCCGGGTTTGCCGAAGACCGGTTCGGCACGCTGATGCCCGGCATGCGCGCGGATTTCATCCTGCTCGATGTCGATCCGCTGCTCAGTACGCCCGGCGAATTGCGCAACGCGAAGGTCGTGGAAACCTGGGTTGGGGGCGTTCGTCGCTATCAGCGCGACGACAACCATTAGCTGTCAAATTTGCTATAGGTTAACCCTGGCGAAACTATTCGTTGCCCGGTTGCAACAGCCTGCCACAAAAGCCTTTTTGCCCCGGATTTGGGCCGAAAACCGGCTTGCACGTATGGAACTTTCGGCTTAGTGGGGCATTGAGCGCCGGGAAGAGCTCGTAAAACACTCTTTTCGCAACGGGTTGCAATGCCTTGATTCCAAAAGATTAAGGCGCAATTTTGAATACGTGACGGAGGCTATAATGAAGAATCGTTTTGCTGTGGCAGCTCTTGCCGCACTCGCCGTCGCCGCAACGCCTGTGCTGGCTCAGACCAGCGTCGCACGCGTTTCGGCTGCTTCGGGTGACGAGAGCGAAGCCGAAGGCAGCACCGGCATCATCATCGGTGTCGTGGCTGCTGCTGCCGTGATCGGCGGTATCGTGATCGCTGCCGACCAGGACAGCGACACCCCGACCAGCCCCTGATTTCGATCAGGAGCCGTCGGGCCGCACTGGTCCGAACAGTTCAGGAAAACGGGGTCTTCGGGCCCCGTTTTTTTGTGCCTGAAGTGCGCATCCTACGCTGCCAGCGATAACCCGCAGAACAACGGAAAAGGCGGTTGACCAAAGTCTTGCTCCTCCCGCTCCGGCGCTTACGAAAAAAAATCGCTTCACTGCATTTTTTCCGTGGAACCTAACGAGGGCCGATGGGTTTTTGCTTCAGGACGGCAGACCAAGCCCCCCCTCCAATGCCGTCCTAAAAAACATGAGCCCGGGCGCGCGATCCTCCCCCCTTCTCATCGCGCCCGGGCTTATATTTTGCCCTCAACCCATCGCTGAACACGAAGCCTTGCTTCGCCGAGCCAAAATGCGCAGAACAGACGCATTCGGGTCGCACCGTTCTGCCCCGCTGGCGCGCGTACGCGCAGCCGGGTGCCGTCAGGGGTGTCGATGCGATCGCAACCGCCATTTCGAGCCGCACTGCCAGGAATCGGATCGTCGATCCGGCATGGTTGGGCTGTGGTTGCGGCGATGGCATTGTCTGCTTTTGCAGGCCCGGTGCAGAGCCAGTCCGCCAAGTCGGATATGGCGGCGAGCCAGACTGCCCAAAACGCGGCGGATGCGCCTGAAACCGATCCGCTGCTGGCCGAGATCGAACGCTTTCGCGCGATCGACGCGGAGGCCTTTGCCGCCAAGGACTATGCGCGTGCCGCCGAGGCCTCCGCCAGGGTTCTGGCGCTGGCCGAGCCGCTGGGCGACGACAGTTTCGTCCTGGCGCGCGCTCTTAACGACCATGCACTCAACCTGATGTTCGCTGGCAAGCCAGTCGATGCCGAACCGATCATGCGCCGGGCGCTGACGCTTTACGCCGGGCAGCTCGGCGCCGACCATCCCGAAACGCTGAAGGCTGAGGCCAATCTGGGCGCGGTGCTGTTCAATGCCGGGCGGACAGAGCAGGCCGCAGCCGCCTATCGCACTGCGCTTGACGGCTTTCGCGCCAAATTGGGGATCGACGATCCGACGACCCGCGATGCGGCCGCCAATCTTGTCGACATGCTCTATCGCCTCGCGCGCCGCGACGAGGCCATTCCCGTCCAGGCCGAGCTCGTCGACAGCCTGAAACGCGATCCCGGCCCGGATCACCCCGATACCTTGCTGCAGCAAAAGGTGCTGGCCACTCTCCAGATCGAAATGGGCCGGTATGAGCCGGCGCGAGGCCTGTTGCGCGAGGCCTTGCCGCGCGTCGAGACGGCCCTGGGCAAGACCCATCCGCTGGCGACAGAGATTCTGGCCATGCTCTCGGTCACCTACGAACGCGTCGGCGATTATGCTGGGGCGGAACCCCTGGCCCGCGAGGCGCTGTCGCGCGCGCGCGAGGCCGCAGGTCAGGACAGCCCATCGACATTTCTTGCCAATGTCGCGCTGGGCAATATCCGCATCGCGCTGGCGCGTTTCGCAGAGGCCGAAGCCGATCTGAAGCCCGCCTATCAGGCATCGCTGACCAATCCGGGGGAAGCGAGCGAACTGAGCCTTGCGCTGGCGCGTTCGCTGGCCACGGTCTATCTCAATACCGGGCAGTTTCGCGAGGGCATCGCCATCATGGAACGCGCAACGGACGTGGTGAAACGCCATTATCCGCCGACCAACAGCTTTGCCCATGTCATTCCGGGCACCCTGGTCTCGCTACTGCTGGCATCCGGACGGTACAGCGAGGCAGCACCGATCAGCGCGGCCTTGCTTGCCGATATCCGCAAGGTCCGCGGCGTGGACAATCGCGATGCGATCAACGTCGCCGCCAATCACGCGCTGCTCCTCACCAACATGGGCCGCTATGCCGAGGCCGAAGCGCTGACCGAGGAAATCTATCCCCATCAGCTCGCGCAACTGGGGCGCGACCATTCCGAAACGCTGTCCAACCGCAACAATCTGGCGCTGATCCAGATCTATCGCGGGCAGTATACCGAGGCGGAAGCCCTTCTGCTTGAGACCCAGGCGCTCGCGCTCGAACGTTATGGGCGCCAGCACCCGATCTGGCAGGGCACGGCGGTCAATCTGGCATTGGTGCTGGTGCAGCAGCGCCGATACGCCGAGGCCGAGGCGGTCTATCAGGCAAGCCTCGATGCGTTGAACCAGGCGCTGGGGCCGGATCACGTCTCGGTCCTGCAGACCCGCGCCAATATTGCCGACATGAAGCTCCAGCGCGGCGATTTTGCGGGCGCAGCAGACATCCTGGCTTCGGTTCTGGACCGGGGGGCCAGCCAGTCTGCGCAGCAAAGCCAATTGCTCATTCTCGCCCGGACCAATCTGGGCATCGCGCAATTGCTGCTCGATCGCCCGAAGGAAGCGGAAGCCAATCTGCGCCAGGTCGTCGATCTCCCATACGAGACGCTCGCGCGCGATCATCCGCTGCGCTTTGCCGCGCAGTCGCGGCTGGCGCTGGTCTATGCCCGGCGCGATGAGTTTGCTGCTGCCGATGCGATCTATACCGATCTGTCGCAAAGCCAGATCGCGGCGTTCGGGCTTTCGCATCCCAACAGCCTCGATACGCTGTCGATCCTCATTCGGGCACGGATCGCCAACAGCGCTGCCGGCACCGATCGCCTCACCCCCGCGCGCATGCTGCTCCAGGGACTCGCCGAGCGCATCGGTACCGCCGACAATGGCTTGGGCGGAGAAGCGCAAAGCACCCGCGACCGCGCCAATTTGGCCGATTATTACAGCCGGGCGGTCGATGCGATGTGGCTCGCCCGCGGCCAGGACCTTGCGACGATCCGCGGCGAGGCCTTTGCCGCGCTGCAAGGCGCCATTGCGGGCGGCGCCAATGACGCCATCGCGCGGATGGCGGCGCGCGGTCTGGCCGACAGCATCGATCCCGCGCTGGGTGATCTGGTGCGCGAACGCGAAACGCTGGCCAGCGGCTGGACCGAGAATGCCCGAAAATATAACGAGGCGCTGGCCAGTACCGCACCGGGCGCACCGGAATTGCGGGCCAACCTGCTGGAAGGCCGAAAGGTCATGGCCGATCGCATTGCCGCGATCGATCGGACCCTTCGCCAGCAGTTTCCGCAATATTTCGCGCTGGTACGGCCCGAGCCGCTGTCCGAAACCCAGGCCGAGCAGCTGCTGGGCGCCGATGAGGCGGCGCTGCTCATCGTGCCCAGCGACAAGGGAACGCATGTCTTTGCGGTCAGCGCGGCGGGCACGGTCTGGCACAAGGCGGATGCGGACAGCGACGAGATCGCTGCCAAGGTTCGCCGGCTGCTATGGGATGTCGGCGCAAATGTGAACGTGGATGCGGTCGAGGATGCGCAATGGTCGAACGAGGGTGACGGCGCCTATCCGTTCGATCGGGGCACCGCCTTTGCGCTTTACGAGACGCTCATCGCACCGGTGGCAGAGACAATCAGGGGCAAGCGCCACCTGTTCATCGCCGCGGGCGGTCCGCTCTCGTCGCTGCCCTTCGGCATGCTGGTCACCGAAAAGCCCGAAGGCGCGGACGGTGACCCCGCCAATTTGCGCGCTACCAGATGGTTTGCCGATGCGCATGCACTGATCCAGATACCGTCGCTCCAGTCGCTGAAGTTCCTGCGCGACAAGCGCGCAACGGCCGCGACAACCGGAGCGGCCACGCGCCAGCCGTTCATGGGCTTTGGCGATCCTGCGCTCGAGGGCCAGGCGGTGCAGCGCGGCAGCGGGGGCCGTGGTACGTTTGTCAAGGGCAAGGGCCGCGATCCCCGCCGCGCGCGGCCACAGGGTCTCGCCGCCGCGCAGGCGTTCCTGCCGGGCACCACCCGCTCGGGAGGCGGCATTGCCAATATCGCAGCGCTCAGGTCGATGGCGCGGCTGCCGGGCACGGCGCAGGAACTGGCGGCGATGCGCACCGCATTGGGGGCAGAGCCCGCCAGCGTGATGACCGGACAGCAGGCGACCGAGGCCAATGTCCGCAAGGCCAGGCTTTCCGACGCGCGCATCGTGGCGCTGGCAACGCACGGGCTGATGGCGGGCGAGATCGAGGGCGCGGCCGAACCCGGGCTGGTGTTCACCCCGCCCGATGCCGCGAGCGAAGTCGATGACGGGCTGCTGACCGCCTCCGAGGTCGCCGGGCTGAAGCTCGATGCCGATTGGGTTATCCTCTCGGCCTGCAACACGGCGGCGGGTGACGGATCGGAAGGCGCGCCCGGCCTGTCCGGACTGGCGCGTGCGTTCTTCTATGCGGGGGCGCGCAACCTGCTCGCCTCGCACTGGCCGGTGCGCGACGACGTGGCGGCGCGGATGACGGTGCGGGCGATAGAGATCGCGCGCGACAACCCTGCCCTCTCCCGCGCCGAAGCCTTTGCCCAGGCGATGCGCGAGATCCGCATCGATGCCAGCCAGGACTCGGACAGCGACACGCTCGCGCACCCCAATGCCTGGGCCCCGTTCACCCTGATCGGCGACGGCACGCGCTAGACCTGCCCGCCCGGCAGGGCTAAGGCACAAGGATGACCGCAACCCCTGCCTGGCCGCCGCGCTCTGCCCCGCGCCTGTTCGTCGATCAGCCACTGGGCGAAGGCGGCGCGCTGCGCATCGAGGGCAACCAGGCGCATTATCTGCTCAACGTCATGCGCCTGCCCGAAGGCGCGGCGGTGAAGCTGTTCGACGATATCAGCGGCGAATTTCTCGGCCGGGTCAGCGCACGCGGCAAGCGCGATCTGATGATCGACATCGAGGGCCAGACCCGCCCTCGCGAGGCGGTGCCCGACTTCTGGCTCTGCGCCGCGCCGATCAAGAAACCGCGCTTCGATTTCCTGGCGGAAAAGGCGTGCGAACTGGGCGTCGCGCGCTTCGTGCCGGTGCTGACCGAGCGCGCGGTGGTCGACAAGGTCAAGGACGACCGGCTGCGCGGCACGATGATCGAGGCGGCAGAACAGTGCGAGCGCACCGCGCTGCCCGAGATCGCTCCCCTCACCCGGCTCGACGCGCTGCTCAAGGCCTGGCCCGAGGGACGCCACCTGTTCTTCGCCGACGAGCGGTTGCACGATGGCAGTGGTGTGTCGTTTGGCGAGGCGCTGGCCACACATGGCGGAGCGGCCGCAGTGCTGATCGGGCCCGAGGGTGGCTTTACCGATGCCGAGAATGCGGCGATCCGCAACCATCCCGCCGCCGTGCCGGTCTCGCTCGGCCCGCGCATCCTGCGCGCGGAAACGGCGGCGATCACCGCCACTGCTATCTGGATGGCGGCGAATGGCGATTGGGGCACTTGATTGCCTGCGGTTTGACACCATTACACATTTTAAAGCTGGCATGGGTTGCAAGGCGCAACTAAAGCACCGGCGACACGATATTCAGGGGTTCAGGGCGCAGATGAGTACACGTTCCGCGACGGATCAGGACGATCCGATCATCACCTCGATCGCGCAGCTTGCAGAACCGATGGCCGCAGGCGAAAAGCCCAAGGAGCGCTGGCGCATCGGCACCGAGCACGAGAAATTCGTGTTCTGCCGCAACGACTTCCACGCACCCAGCTATGACGAGCCCGGCGGCATCCGCGACCTGCTGATGGCGCTGACCGAGTTCGGCTGGGAGCCGGTCGAGGAGCGCACCCCCGATGGCGGCAGCAACGTCATCGCGATGCGCGGCCCCGATGGCACGGTGAGCCTCGAGCCTGCCGGACAGCTCGAACTGTCGGGCGCGCCGCTCGAGAACCTGCACGAAACCTGCGCCGAGACCGGACGCCATCTGGCTCAGGTAAAGGCGATCGGCGACAAGACGGGCAAGGGCTTTCTGGGCCTGGGCATGTGGCCCGACAAGACCCGCGCCGAGCTGCCGATCATGCCCAAGGGCCGCTATGGCATCATGCTGAACCACATGCCGCGCGTCGGCTCGATGGGGCTCGACATGATGCTGCGCACCTGCACGATCCAGGTGAATCTCGATTATTCGAGCGAAGCGGACATGGCGAAGAAGTTCCGTGTGGGGCTGGCGCTGCAACCGCTGGCGACCGCCTTGTTTGCCAACTCGCCGTTTACCGAGGGCAAGCCCAACGGCATGCTGTCCTACCGCAGCCATATCTGGTCGGACACCGATCCCGCGCGCACCGGCATGCTGCCCTTCGTGTTCGAGGACGGGTTCG
This sequence comes from Blastomonas sp. CCH9-A1, assembly GCF_001557175.1. Lineage (NCBI taxonomy): Bacteria > Pseudomonadati > Pseudomonadota > Alphaproteobacteria > Sphingomonadales > Blastomonadaceae > Blastomonas > Blastomonas sp. CCH9-A1. The sequence continues at coordinate 13,434 of NZ_LSHM01000046.1, read as the reverse complement.
GATATGAGCGCTATGTCGAATACATGCTCGACGTGCCGATGTATTTCGTGTTCCGCGACGGGCTGTATATCGACGCGGCGGGGCAGAGCTTCCGCGATTTCCTCGACGGCAAGCTTCCTGCCCTGCCCGGCGAGCGCCCGACGCTGAGCGACTGGAACGACCATCTTTCCACCGCCTTTCCCGAGGTGCGCCTGAAGAGCTTTCTCGAGATGCGCGGGGCGGATGGCGGTCCGTGGAGCCGCATCTGCGCGCTGCCCGCGCTCTGGGTCGGCCTGCTCTATGATCAAGGCGCGCTCGATGCGGCCTGGGATCTGGTCAAGGGCTGGAGCATCGAGGAGCGCCAGGCGCTGCGCGACTCCGTGCCGAAACTGGGCCTGGACGCGCCGATCGCCGGCGGCCGTAAGTTGCGCGACATCGCGGCGCAAGTGCTCGATATCGCCTCGTCGGGCCTGGCATCGCGCGCGCGGCTCAACAGCAGCGGCGATAACGAGACCGGCTTTCTCGAACCGCTGCGCGACGTCGTCGCGCGCGGCAAGACGCCGGCGGAAGACCTGCTCGCTCTCTACCATGGCGAATGGGGCGGCGATATCCGCAAGGTCTATGGCGCAATGCAGTTCTGACACCCATCCCTCTCCCCTTGCGGGAGAGGGTTGCGCAGACTTGGCAGCTTGCTGCCTAGTCGAAGCTGGGTGAGGGGTAATTGCGCAAACGTTGCAGCCACCCTCATCCAACTCCGCCTAACCGCGCTAACGCGCGCCAAGGCTACTTATCCTTCTCCCTGCTCAGGGAGAAGGTTTGATTCAAGCCCGCGCCATCTGTCCCGCACCGCCCGGCAACCTTGCCACCAGTGCCAGATACCAGACCAGCAGCACCATGTTGGGGATCGCGTTGCGCCAGAAGCCGGTCGCGACCGAGAGCGCGCTATCGACCACGAACCAGAGTAGCACCGACAGCGTCACCATCCGCCACAGCTTCTGCGCCTGTTGTGCCGACAGATCAGGCGTGATCCGCGCCACCGCCAGCAGCGTCGCGCCCCAGCCGAGCGACACCGCGCCCATCAGCGCGATGCTGAACCGGTGCAGCGGATCATAGGCAATCGGCGTTTCCGCCCCCAGCATCTCGAGCAGCAGCGTCATTGCCGCGTCGGTCGCGGCAAAGGCGCCCGATATCAGCAACAGCCCGAAGGCGATCACTCCCCCGCACCAGAGGCTCATCTGCGTCGTCCAGCTGTTCATCGTGTTCTCTCCCAATTCGTCCAATGCGCCGATGATGGGCAAGGCGCGGCGGACAAACAATTACGTCCTAGGTCATGGCGCTGCATCTTCTGTCATGCGGGCGCGTTAGAACGGCTTATGCTCATCACCAAGATCATCAGCTGGCTGCGGCACAGCATTGTGCTCGCGCTGATCGCCTGCACGTTGCTGGTCGGCTGGCTGCTGCTCAAGCCGGGGCGCGAGGATCTGCCCTGGACGCCGCTCAGCCTCACCGACCCGATCGGCATGACGACACGCGGCAAGATCGTCGATCTGACCGGCCAGCGCGACCAGTGCCTGGCGCTGCTCGAATCTTCGGGCCTGGAATTCACGCCGCGCGAGTCCTTCGGCGCGGACCAGTGCCGGGTCGAGGATGCGGTGCGCACGAATGCCGGGCAGACGCTGCTTCCGCTCGCCCCGGCGTCGGTGTCCCCCTCCTGCCCGATGGCGATCGGCCTGCTGCTCTGGCAGGCGCAGGTGGTGCAGCCCCGCGCACAGGCGATCCTGGGGAGCAAGGTCACCAATATCGAGACGTTCGGCAGCTATTCGTGCCGCCGCATGTACGCGCGCGACGACGGCCCGTGGAGCGAACATGCCACCGCCGACGCGCTCGACGTCAGCGGGTTCGTGCTCGCCGATGGTCGGCGGATTTCGGTGCTGAACGACTGGCAGGGCGATGGCGACAAGGCCCGCTTCCTGCGCGCGGTACGTGATGGGGCGTGCGACCTGTTTTCGACCACACTCTCGCCCGATTACAATGCCGCGCACGCCGACCACCTCCACCTCGACCTTGCCGATCGCGGCACGATGAGCTGGCGCGCCTGCCGCTGACTATTCTCGCCCGGCGCGGATCGCGGCTCCAGCGGCGATCGGGCAGATGACGGTGAGCAGCAGGCTCGCGGCGGCGAGCAGAAGCAGTCCGTTCTGGCTGCCCGGCGTCAGGCTGCCCGCACCGAAGATCAGCAGCGGCACCGCGAGCGGCAGCAGCAGCAGGCCGCCCAGCGCCGCACCATGGCGCAGGCCCGCGGTGAGCGCCGCGATCATCACGCCCAAAGCCGCGAGCGCCGGCGTCGCGCAGGCCAATCCGATCTCGACAATGATCAGCTGCTCCGCGCTCTGCCCCAGCAGCCCAGCGGAAATGATCGCGGCGAGCATCAGCGGCGGGCCGAAGCTCAGCCAGTGCCCGACGGTCTTGGCGAGCGCGATCAGCTCCTCGGACAGGCCGCGCACGACATATTGGTCAATCATCCCCTGATCGACATCGGCCTGGACCAGCCGGTCGATCGGCAGGATGCTGGCGAGCAGCGCCGCGACCCAGATCACCCCGCCGCCGGTACGCCCGAGCAGCTGTGCATCCGGCCCCACCGCGAACGGATAGATGGTCGCCACCGCCAGGAAGAAGATGATCGGCATCACGAACCCGGCGCTCCCGCGCGCGCCGCCACCGAGCCCGAAGGCCAGCATGAGTTCGCGGCGGACGAGCGTGCCGAGTGCGCCGATCATGCGGGGTCATCCAGCACGGATGCGGGCACGAAATCGGCGAGTGGCAGCGTCTGCGCGCCGTCGAGCGGCAGCGGCTGGTGCGAGGCGGCGAGCACGATGCCGCCCGCTTCGCGATGCTGCGCCATCAGATCGCCCAGCCGCGTGATCGATGCGGTGTCGAGACCGTTGGCAGGCTCGTCGAGCAGCCAGATGCCCGCGCGCGACAGGCTGATCCGCGCAAGCAGCGCACGCTTGCGCTGTCCGGTCGAGAGGAAGCGCACCGGCACATCGGCGAGATGCGCGAGATCTACGGCTGCGAGCGCTTCCGAAATATCGCCATCGGCGCTGCCGTCGAGCCTCGCCCAGTGCCCGAGCGCGCGGGCCAGCGGTTGCCCGGCATCGAGTGCGACCTTCTCGTCGGCCAGCGCCATGCGCCCGGTCGCCTTGACCTCGCCCGCATAGGCCGGCAGCAAACCGGCGATGACGCGGATCAGGCTCGATTTTCCGAGTCCATTGGGGCCCGTGACATGCAACGCCTCCCCTGCCGCGAGCTTCAGTGAAACCCCGCGAAACAGGATACGCCCACCGCGCAAGCACGCAAGGCTCACGCATTCCAGCGCGGCGCTGCTCTCAAAGCCCTTGGATATTGCAGCATGTTGCGCCATCTGCCCCCGGATGGCGCATTTGCCGCCCGCTGCCAAGAGGAGACGATGATGGTCCGCAAACTGGAAGGCGCCGAACGCGCCGAGGCGCTCGCCAGCCTGCCCGAATGGACGCACGAACCGGTGCGCGACGGCATTACCCGCCGCTTCACGTTCGACGATTTCGCGCGCGCCTTCGGCTTCATGACCAGCGTCGCGATCCTTGCCGAAAAGGCCGACCATCATCCCGAATGGTCGAACGTCTATAACCGGGTCGACATATTGCTGACGACGCACGACGCCGATGGGCTGTCGCAGCGCGACATCGACTTGGCCCGGTCGATCGACGCCCTGCTCTGACACCGGAAATCGCGGCCATTGTGCACGCCGCGGCCGCGCTATACTGTGCTCCCCGACCGACCCCGCATGAACGGGGCGGCAAGCCATTTTTGGGAGAGACAGTCTATGGCAGGTGACACCCCGGATCTCGTCGACGAAGCCGCTCAGTCCACCACGGCGCTGGGACCGCTGATGGGGCTGGCGCGCGAGGATTTCATCGGCGCGATCGGCCTGTTGTTGCGCGAAACCGCCAGCGACCCGGCGCGCACGATGCGGCACGCGCAGGCGTTTTCCGAAGATGTCGTCAAGATCATGATGGGCCAGTCTGAATTGTCGCCCGATCCCAAGGACAAGCGCTTCATGGACCCCGCCTGGCGGTTCAACCCGTTCTTCAAGGCCGGCGCGCAATATTATCTGGCCGTGCAGAAGGGCATGAAAAGCTGGATCGACGAGCTCGAACTCGATGCGCTGGAGCGCGACCGCGCGAATTTCATCTCCGCGATCATCATCGATGCGCTCGCCCCCACCAACAGCCTGATTGGCAACCCGACCGCGCAGAAGCGCATCGTCGATTCGGGCGGGCTGTCGCTGCTCAAGGGGCTGAAGAACGCCTATAACGACATGGTCTATAATGACGGCATGGTCAGCCAGGTCGACAAGAAGCCGTTCACGCTGGGCGAGAATGTCGCGACCTCGAAGGGCAATGTCGTCTATCGCGACGAGATCATGGAACTGATCCAGTACGCTCCGACGACGGACGAGGTCTACGCGATCCCGCAGCTGACCATCCCGCCGCAGATCAACAAGATGTACATCAACGACCTGTCGCCCGAGAAATCGGTGGTGAAGTGGCAGGTCGACAATGGCATCCAGACCTTCGTCATCTCGTGGCGCAACCCGCAAAAGGAACACGGCGCCTGGGCGATGGCGGACTATATCGCCGCCTGCACCCGCGCGCTCGACGTGGTGTGCGAGATTACCGGATCGAAAAAGGTCAACGTCTCGGGCGGCTGTTCGGGCGGGCAGACGCTGGCGATGCTGGTATCCAAGCTGCAGGCCTCGGGCGATGACCGGATTGGATCGGTGACGCTGATGGTGTGCGTGCTGCACCCCAAACAGACCGATATCGAGGCGGGATCGCTGATGAGCGACAATGGCCTGGCGCTCGCCAAGCAGCGCGCAGCACGCAAGGGCGTGATCAAGGGCAGCGACCTGTCGCGCGGCTTTGCCTGGCTGCGGCCCAATGACCTGATCTGGAACTATGTCATCAACAACTATCTGATGGGTGAGGACCCGCCCGCGTTCGACGTATTGTTCTGGAATGCCGATGCCACCAACCTGTCGGCCAGCCTGATGGGCGATTTCCTGCACATCTATGAAACGCTCGCCTTCACCCGCAAGGGCGAGGTCGAGATGGTCGGACACAGGATCGATCTGTCCAAGGTGACCAACGACCTGTTCATCCTGGGCGGCGTGACCGACCATATCACACCGTGGCGCGCCTGCTATCGTTCGACCCAGCTGTTCGGATCGAAGAATATCGACTTCATCCTGTCGCAATCGGGGCACATGCAGGCGATCCTCAACCCGCCGACCAACCCCAAGGCGAAATATTTCAAGATGAAGGGCAACACGCCGACCAAGGCGGGCAAGACCCCGGCCGATGTCGACGACTGGCTGGCCAAGGCCGAAGAGGTCAAGGGCAGCTGGTGGCCTTACTGGATGGAATGGGTCCAGGCGCGCTCGGGCGACAAGGTGCCAGCGCCCGCCGCAACCGGCAGCAAGAAGCATCCCGCGCTGGAACCCGCGCCGGGCCTGTATGTACTGGAGTGAGACCTTCAAATCCTCCCCGTAACGGGGAGGATCGCACCGACGAAATACGCACAGATCGGAATTCTTCTTGGCCACCCAGTTCAAATCTACCGCCGCCACCGGGCCCGAAATCACCATGGAGCAGGTCGATGGCCGTACCCTGCGCGTCGCGCGCTGGCGCTTCGACGAGGGGCTGACCAAGCCGCCGCTGCTGTTCTTCAACGGTATCGGCGCGAACATGGAGGCTGTGGCCCCCTTTGCCGATCTGCTCGAGGAACGGCCGTTCATCACCTTCGACATGCCCGGCGTCGGCGGTTCGCCCGATCCGCGCGTGCCTTACAATGCATTCTTGATGGCACGCATCGCCTGGCTGCTGCTCGATCGGTTCGGCATCGAGACGGTCGACGTGATGGGGGTGAGCTGGGGCGGCGCGATGGCGCAGCATTTCGCGCTCCAGCATTCGGGCAACGTCAACCGGCTGGTGCTCGCCGCGACCACCGCGGGGATGTTCATGATCCCCGGCAATATCTCAGCCTTGAGCAAGATGGCCGATCCGCGTCGCTATATCGACCCCAGCTATATGGAGAAGCATTTCGCGACGCTCTATGGCGGCTCGACCGAGGGCGCGAGCGGCCATACCGGGCGCATTACCCCGCCGTCCAAGATCGGCTATTTCTACCAGCTGCTCGCGATGATCGGCTGGACCAGCGCGCCCTTCCTGCCGTTCATGAACAAGCCGACTTTGGTGCTGATGGGCGGCGACGACCAGATCGTGCCGGTCGCCAACGGGCATATCCTCAAGACGCTGATCCCCAATTCGGAACTCAAGATCATCGAGGATGGCGGGCACCTGTTCCTGCTCAGCCATCTCGACGAGAGCCTCGCCGCCATCCGCGCGCATCTGGATGCGGTTGAGGCATAGGAGCCAGGTCAGGCTCCAGGCTAAGCCATAATCGTCACCCCCGCGAAGGCGGGGGTCCCGCTATCTGACTCAGGTCTGCAAAAAAGCCGGATTCCCGCCTTCGCGGGAATGACGAGAAATTGTTTAGGACGGCTTCAACTCGCCGCCTTCACCTTCTGGCGATAAGCATGCAGCAGCGGCTCGGTGTAACCGCTCGGCTGCTCGATACCCTTGAACACCAGATCGCGCGCGGCCTGGAAGGCGAACGAGCCTTCCGGATTGTCCGCCATCGGCCGGTAAAGCGGATCGCCCGCATTCTGCGCATCGACCTTGGCCGCCATGCGCAGCAGCGCCTCGTCCACCTCTTCAGCCGTGCACACGCCGTGCAGCAGCCAGTTGGCGAGCGCTTGGGACGAGATGCGCAGCGTCGCACGGTCTTCCATCAGGCCGACATCGTGAATGTCGGGCACCTTCGAACAGCCGATGCCCTGATCGACCCAGCGCACCACATAGCCCAGAATCCCTTGCGCATTATTGTCGAGCTCGGCGCGGATGTCCTCGGGCGACCAGTTCTGCCCTGCGGCGAGAGGCACGTTGAGCAGCGGCTCGAGCGTCGGCACCGGCTGGCTCGCGATCTCGGCGCGGCGCGCGAAGACATCGACCTTGTGATAGTGCATCGCGTGCAGCGTCGCGGCGGTGGGTGACGGCACCCAGGCGGTATTCGCGCCGGTCAGCGGATGGCCGATCTTCTGCTCCATCATGTCGCGCATCATGTCGGGAGCGGCCCACATGCCCTTCCCGATCTGCGCCTTGCCGTCGAGCCCGCATTTGAGGCCGATGCCGACATTGCGCGCCTCGTAGGACTTGATCCAGTCCGAGGTCTTCATGTCGCCCTTGCGGATCATCGCGCCCGCCTGCATCGAGGTGTGGATCTCGTCGCCGGTGCGGTCGAGGAACCCGGTGTTGATGAACACGATCCGGTCCTTCACCGCATGAATGCACGCGGCGAGATTCGCCGAGGTACGGCGCTCCTCGTCCATCACGCCGACCTTGATCGTGTGGCGCTGGAGGCCCAGCATGTCCTCGACCGCGTTGAACAGCTCGTTGGTGAACGCGCATTCCTCCGGCCCGTGCATCTTGGGTTTGACGATATAGATGGAGCCTGTGCGGCTGTTGCGGAAGCGGCCGAGGCCGTTCAGATCGTGCATGCCGATCGCGCTGGTAAAGACCGCATCCAGAATGCCCTCGGGCGCTTCCGATCCGTCGGCGAGCAGCACCGCCGGATTGGTCATCAGATGCCCGACATTGCGTACGAACAGCACGCTGCGCCCCGGCAGAGTGAACGCGGTGCCATCGGGCGCGAGATAGTCGCGGTCCGGCTCGAGCGCGCGGGTCAGCGTCTTGCCGCCCTTGGGGAAGCTCGCCTCCAGGTCGCCGCGCATCAGGCCCAGCCAGTTGGTGTAGGCGAGGATCTTGTCCTCGGCATCGACTGCCGCGACCGAATCCTCCATGTCGATGATGGTGGTGAGCGCAGCCTCGAGCAGCACATCGGCAATCCCCGCCGGATCATCCTTGCCGATCGGGTGCGCAGGATCGATCACGATCTCGATATGCAGGCCGTTATGCTTGAGCAGCAGACTGGCTCCGCGCGTGCCGACAAGCTGCGCGGGGTCGGCAAGCGCAGGCGTGCCACCGGCATAATCCGCCCAGCTTCCTTGCGCGAGCGGGACCGCCTCGTCGAGAAACGCCTTGGCCGCCTTGACCACCGCAGCACCGCGCACCGGATCATAGCCGCCGGGCTGGGCCGGGGCGGCATCGAGCGCATCGGTGCCGTAATAGGCGTCGTAAAGGCTGCCCCAGCGTGCATTGGCGGCATTGAGGACGAAGCGGTCGTTGAGCGACGGCACGACGAGCTGCGGGCCTGCCATGGTTGCAATCTCGGGATCGACATTCTGCGTGCCGATGGCGAACGGCTGCGGCTCGGTCACCAGATAGCCGATGTCGTACAGGAAAGTGCGATACTCCATGGCGTTCACCGGCTGGCCCTTGCGCGCGCGGTGCCAGTCATCGATCTTTGCCTGCAGATCGTCGCGCTTTTCCAGCAGCTTGCGGTTCACAGGTACGAAACGCTCGAGCAGAGCGGCGAGATCCGCCCAGAAGCGGTCCGCATCCAACGCCAGCGGGGCCAGCACCGATTCGGTGACAAAGCCGTGCAGCGCGGAATCGATGCTGATGCCGTTGCTCTGGAGATATTCGCTCATTCCCGGTCCTCTTTGCTTGATCAAGATCACCCCGGCGACAGGCGCGCGTGGTGGCAGAGTTTCCCGGGGAGGAATGGCCGACAGCCTATGGCAAGGCAAGGCGGATAAGGCAATCCGGTTTCGCCTGCTACGGGTGGCGGGATGCCTCCAACCCGGCTAAGAGGTGGCGGATGACGACCAGCCCTGCCAGCCTGACCGCATCCGAAATCGCCTGTCTGGAGCGGATCGACCAGGCTGCGATGCTCGCACAGCTCGAGCATTGGGCGGCGATCAACAGCGGATCGGGCAATCTGGCCGGGCTGGCCCAGACCGCCGCGCTGCTCGCCGAGAGTTTTTCCGTACTGCCTGGCGAGGTCCGGCTGGTCGATGGCGCGCCGGTCGAGGCGGTGCGCGCCGATGGCAGTATCGACACGATCGAGCGCGGACAGCATCTGGTCGTCTCGGTGCGCCCCGGCGCGAACCTGCGGCTGCTGCTCACCGGGCACATGGACACGGTATTCCCCGCCGATCATCCGTTCCAGAGCCTGACCTGGCTCGAGCCGGGCGTGCTGAACGGCCCCGGCGTCGCGGACATGAAGGGCGGGATCGCGGTCATGCTCGCCGCGCTGCAGGCCGTCGAGAGCTCGCCGCTCGGCGCGACCATCGGCTATGACGTGCTGATCAACAGCGACGAGGAGGTGGGTTCCGCCTCGTCCGCGCCGCTGATCGCCGGGCTCGCGGCAGGCAAGGCGGCCGCGCTGACCTATGAACCGGCCCTGCCCGATGGCACGCTGGCGGGCGAGCGCGGCGGATCGGGCAATTTCTCGATCATCGTCACCGGCCGCTCCGCCCATGCCGGGCGCAATCCGCACGAGGGCCGCAACGCGCTGGTCGCTGCAGCCGATCTCGCGGTACGGCTGAAGGCACTGACCCGCGACGGCCTGTCGGTGAACCCCGCCAAGATCGACGGCGGCAGCGCCAACAATGTCGTGCCCGATCACGCGATAGTGCGCGTCAACTTCCGCCCGCAAAGCCTTGAGATGCAAGCCTTTGCCGAAGAAGCGCTGCACCGGCTCGCCGACGAGATCGCCGCAGCGCACGAGGTCGGCGTGCATGTCCATGGCAGCTTCGGCCGCCCGCCCAAGCCGATCGATCCGGGCGCGGAAAAACTGTTCGGGCTGGTCAAGGATTGCGGCGCGGCGCTGGGGCTCGACATATCCTGGCGCGGCACCGGCGGGGTGTGCGATGGCAACAATATCGCGGCGTGCGGCGTGCCCGTGGTCGACACCATGGGCGTGCGCGGCGGCGCGATCCACAGCGCCGACGAATTCCTGATCGCCGACAGCCTGGCAGAACGCGCCCGGCTCTCGGCACTCACCATATTGCGGCTTGCCGAAAAGAGGGGGTTATGAGCTTTGTCATCCGGGCGGCGATGCCCGACGATTTGCAGGCAATCTACGAGATGGCCAAGCTGACCGGCGGGGGGTTCACCAACCTGCCCGCCGACCGCAAGTCGCTCGAGGGCAAGATCGAGCGGTCGACGACGTGCTTTGCGCGCGCGGACGACGATTTGCGCGACGAGCTGTTCGTGCTGGTGCTCGAGAATACCGAGACGGGCGAGATCCGGGGCACCTGCCAGCTGCTCACCCAGGTGGGGCAGAAATGGCCGTTCTACAGCTATCGCCTCAGCACGCTGACCCAGCACAGCGCCGAACTCGGCCGCACGTTTCGCGCCGAGATATTGAGCCTGGTCACCGATCTGGAAGGATCGAGCGAGGTCGGCGGGCTGTTCCTGCACCCGAACGAGCGCGCAGGGGGCCTCGGCATGCTGCTCGCGCGCAGCCGCTATCTGTTCATCGGGCTGCACCGCGCGCGCTTTGCCGACCGCATCCTTGCCGAACTGCGCGGGATCATCGACGATGCCGGAGATTCGCCCTTCTGGGACAGCATCGCCGGACGGTTCTTCGGGATGAGCTTTGACGAGGCCGACACGTTCAATGCGCTGCACGGCAACCAGTTCATCGCCGATCTAATGCCCAAGCACCCGGTCTATGTCGCGATGCTCAGCGACAGCGCACGCCATGTGCTCGGCCGCCCCAATGTCAGCGGTCGTGCTGCGATGCGCATGCTGGAAAATGAAGGCTTTGCGCACGAAAATTATGTCGACATCTTCGATGGCGGCCCGACCATGACCGCCCGCACCGATCAGGTCCATTCGATCCGCAACGCGCGCGATGCCAAGGTTGCCGCGATGGGTGAAGGTGGCACCATGTCGCTGGTCGCCTCGGGCCGCCTCGCCGATTTCCGCTGCGCCTATGGCAAGGTGGCCGATGGCGAGGACGGTGTGACGCTGGAAGCGAAGACGGCAGAGATGTTGCGTGTCAGCGCGGGCGATGAAGTGCGCTGGATCGAGAGATAGGAACACAACACCCCTCTCCCCAAGAGGGGAGAGGGCTGCGGAGACTTATGAGCAAAGCGAATTAGTCGCAGCTGGGTGAGGGTGAGAATACGCCGCCAGTAGCGAGCGACACCCTCATCCAACTCCGCCTAACCAGCAAGCTGGTAAGGCTTCGTATCCTTCTCCCTTCAAGGGAGAAGAATTTAGGACAGGACGAGAGATGCTCACCGAGATCAATTTCGACGGAATCATCGGCCCCAGCCACAATTATGCGGGCCTCAGCCTCGGCAATATCGCCTCGGCCAATAACGCCGGTTCGGTCAGCGAACCACGCGCGGCGGCGCTGCAGGGTGTCGCCAAAATGCGCGCGAATATGGCGCTCGGTCTGACGCAGGGCTTTTTCATGCCGCTCGACCGGCCGAATACAGCCTGGCTGGAGAGCCTCGCCACCGATGTCGCCAGCGCCGAGCCGCATCTGCGCGCCGCCAGCTTTTCCGCCTCCTCGATGTGGGCGGCCAATGCCGCGACGGTCTCCCCTGCCCCGGATACCGTCGATGGCCGCTGCCACCTGACTGTCGCGAACCTCGTGACCATGCCGCATCGCAGCCATGAATGGACGGGCACGCTGGCGCAGCTGCAACTCGCCTTTGCCGACGAGCGCCATTTTGCGGTGCACGGCCCGGTCCCCGCCCCGTTCGGCGACGAGGGCGCGGCCAACCACATGCGGCTGTGCGAGCGGCACGACAGCAAGGGCGTCGAGATTTTCGTCTATGGCAAGACGGGCGGCCCCTTCCCCGCACGCCAGCATGTCGAGGCGGGCAAGGCGATTGCGCGGGCGCACGGACTGGCAGCGGATCGCACCCTCTTCATCCAGCAGAGCGAGACCGCGATTGCTGCCGGAGCCTTCCACAATGATGTCGTCGCGGTCGCCAACGAGAGCGTGCTGCTCGCGCACGAACAGGCGTTCGAGGACCGCGAGACCGCCTATGCCGCGATCCGCGCGGCATTTCCCGCGGTGCAGATCGTAGAGGTGCCCGCGAGCGCGGTGTCGCTCGCCGATGCCATCAGGAGCTATCTGTTCAACGCCCAGCTCGTCACGCTGCCCGATGGTGGCCAGGCCCTGGTGCTGCCGAGCGAATCGCAGGAGGTGCCGGCCGTGTGGCAGTGGCTCGAGGCGATGGTCGCGGGCAACGGGCCGATCCGGCGGCTCGTGCCGGTCAATGTGCGCCAGTCGATGGCCAATGGCGGTGGCCCGGCCTGCCTGAGGCTGCGCGTCGTGGCCGATCCCGCGACGGTCGATCCGCGCTTCATCGCGACGCCCGAAAGGCTCGATGCGATCGAGAAGATCATCGCCGCGCACTGGCCCGAGCGGATTACGCCGGGCGATCTCGTCGACCCTGCGCTGGCCGAAACGGTAGGCGCAGCGCGGCGCGCGCTGCTCGATGCGCTCGATCTTTCCGCGCTCGCCTGACCTGTCGGCAGGCTTTACAGCTTAACCCTTTCTTAACTATCGTCTGCGGCAGAAAACCGCCCTTGGCACAGGGCTTGCGGGGGAATGCCCATGTTCGAGAAGATCCGTCGCCTCTTCATCATCAAGACCAAGTTCGAGGTGTATCTGATCACCTATGCCCTGGCGCTGGGGGCCTGCGAGCGCGGCAAGCTCTATCTCGATCAATATCCCGGCTATGGCGGCTGGCTGCTGTTCGTCGCCTGCACCGGCGCGGTGTTCATGGCAGGCGCGAAGATGCTCGACGCGATCGATTACCAGAAGGCGTACGGGCCCGAATAGCGATGTGGCAAGGTGGAGAGCTTCTGTTGCCCGGTGCTCTCCAAACCGCTGAACTCCGCTTCTGTTGCCCGGTGGGTTCAACCGCGCTCTTACTTCCTTATTCTTGGCCGTTAGGCCGCTGAATTAGGCAGCAAGGGCGAGTGCGTCATTGTCATTGGCACTTATGAGTTTTGAGCCTTTAACGGGTTACTCAGCCCGGACGAAAACACCGCTTTTCAACACACGTCGATCCTAGTTCGGCCCCGTCAAAAGCCCCGTCTTCACGGGGTTCATGGTGGAGCCGCCGGGTACCGCCCCCGGGTCCGCTGTGCCTATTGCACGCCGCAATTTATCGTCATAGCCGGACGAACCGGCAGGAACCCATATAGCGATGCTTTGGTGAATGGGAAGTGAGCGGCGGGAGAATTTCCGGTGCTGCGCTCTCCCCTCCCCTTCGAAAGCCCTCCCCCTTGATGGGGGAGGGTTGGGTGGGGGCGATGGTGCAGGATCGAGCGAGGGATGCGAGACGCACCCTCACCCTCACCGCTGCGACTAGGGTCAGGACTCATTGATCCAGAAGATGAAAATAGCTGCGAACGT
>NZ_LSHM01000045.1:0-40382 GCF_001557175.1 Blastomonas sp. CCH9-A1 | reverse complement strand
TCGGAACGGTCGGGATGCTTAGCGTACGTTTTCGAACATTCTCTCACCGGCCCCCTATTCTGGCCGCCGATCTGGCTCGGATGTTCGCAGCGGCCGAAGGCCAGAGTCCACGAGCGATCCGCGACCGGGCGGTCATGGCACTTGGGTTGGCGGCGGCGCTGAGGCGTTCCGAATTAGTCGCATTGCAGTTGGCTGACCTCGAACTTGTGCGCGAGGGGCTTAAGCTGACGATCCGGCATTCGAAAACTGACCAGGAGGGGGCAGGGCAGGTCATCGCGGTGCCTTCTGGTAAGGTGCTCAAGCCCGGTGCCCGGCTGAATGAATGGCTCAGCGTCAGAGGAGGAGAGGCGGGTCCGTTGTTTTACCGCACCGACGCACAAGGGATGATGACCAAGGAGCCGATGTCAGATCGCTCAGTTGCCCGCCTAATCCAGCGCTATGCAGAAAAGGTTGGTCTCGATCCTGCCGCAGTCGGTGCCCACTCGCTGCGCTCAGGATTTCTCACCGAGGCGGCCAAGTCCGGTGCGTCATTGCCGAAGATGCAGGAGGTATCGCGGCAGAAAAAGGTCGAAGTGCTGCTCGGCTACGTCCGCGACGCAGCGCTGTTCGAAAACCATGCGGGCGAGAGATTTTTGTAGACCGTGTTTTTATGCACTCTGCTTCGCCGATCAGACAGGATTTTTCACATGAGATAGCTTGAATGTCAGCTCCCGCCAGAAGCTGACATTCAGCGCTTAGACGAACCCCGACCACGTCGCGACATAGGTGAAGTCCGACACCCACAGCATGTTCGGTGCCGGCGCATGGAACTGACGGTTGACCTGATCGAGCGGACACGGAGCCGCCTTGTCGCTGATCGTCGTCTTCACCGGCTTGCCCCGGATCACGCCCTGCAGGCCCAAATCACGCATCAACCGCTCCACTGTGCAGCGGGCAATATCAAAGCCCTCCCGCTGCATCTGCCGCCACACCTTGCCCACGCCGTAGACCTTGAAGTTGGCATCGAACACCCGCCGAACCTCGGGCTTCATGGCCTCATCACGCTGGACACGTGGTGACAGGCGCGAGGGATCGCGTCGCGATGCCACACGTTCATGATAGGTGGATGGGGCGACCCGGCAGATCGGCTCGACCCCATACTCATCCCGATGCTCGACAATGAAGGCAGTCATTGCTTGAACGGGCGGTCGAGCTCCGCCTGGGCAAAATATGCCGACGCCTTGCGCAAAATCTCGTTGGCCTGCCGAAGCTCACGGTTCTCGCGCTCCAGCGCCTTCAAGCGGTCTGCCAGTTCGGTGGGAACGCCAGCACGTTTGCCGCTGTTCACCTCAGTCTTCTTTACCCACTCTAGCACCGTGTGCCCCGAACAGCCGATCTTCTCGGCAATGGATGTGATCGCCGCCCAGCGGGACGAATGGTCGCCTTGGTGGTCCAGCACCATGCGGACGGCCCGCTCACGAACCTCCGGTGCAAACTTGTTCGTCGTCTTGCTCATCGTAGACCCTTCCTCTCAGGAGTTGGGGCCTCCGGCAATCCCGGGGCGGTTCAAAGCAATGATTGCTCGTTCGCGGTAGCCCAGCAGCCTGAGCGCATTAACGACGACGAGCAGCGTTGATCCCTCATGAACCGCCACCGCAGGCCCAATACCGAGGCCGAGAATGGTGGCAGGCACGAGGAAGGCGACGACACCCAAGCTGACGAAGACGTTTTGCCGGATTATTCTGCGGGTGTGCCGGCTTAGGCCGACCGCGAATGGTAGATGCGCAAGATCATCGGCCATCAACGCCACATCTGCCGTCTCCAGCGCTACATCCGAACCCGCTGCGCCCATCGCGATGCCGACCGTCGCGCTTGCCATCGCCGGCGCATCGTTGACGCCGTCGCCCACCATCGCGACCTTTTCCTCGCCGGCAAGCTTTTTGATTGCCGCGACCTTGTCTTCAGGCATGAGGTCGCCCCATGCCTCGTCGATCCCGACTTTTTTGGCGATCGCTTCGGCGACTTTCTGGTGATCGCCAGAAATCATTATCATCCGCGACACGCCCATCTCGTGCAGCCGGCGCAGCGCGGTCTTTGCCGCTGCGCGGGGCGTGTCCATCAGGCCGATCGCGCCCAGGTCACGGTCCCCCTTGCGAACCACCATCGTTGTGCGACCGTTCTCGCGCAGTTTCGTGATCGCGTCTTGCGCTCCCTGCCCCAGCGCTGGAATGCCCTCACTTCCGAACATCTCGGCCTTGCCGATCCAGACCGTCTCGCCATCCACGCTCGCGGTGACGCCTCGACCGGTCAGGCTCTTGAGGTCGCCGACAGTCGGCATGGCGCGATCGTTCAGACGGTCGCGGCCGTCCCTGACGATAGCTTGGGCCAAAGGATGGTCGCTTAGCGCCTCGACGGCGACCGCCAGCGCCAGCAACTCGCCTTCATCGGCGCCATCGACGGGCACGACATCCGTGATGCGCGGACGCCCTTCAGTCAGCGTACCCGTCTTGTCAAAAGCGATCGCTTTGAGTGACCCAAGGTTTTCGAGCGGTGCACCACCCTTCACGAGCACGCCGCCCCGCGCTGCACGGGCAACGCCCGACAACACCGCGCTTGGCGTTGCAATCGCAAGCGCACATGGGCTTGCCGCCACCAGCACCGCCATCGCGCGATAGAAGCTGTCGCGGAACGGCTCGTCGACGACCACCCATGCAAACAGCAGGAGCACAGAGAAGATGAGGACAGCAGGTACGAAGATTTGCTCGAACCGGTCGGTGAAGCGCTGCGTCGGCGACTTCTGCGTCTCTGCCTCGCTCACCATCTTCACGACCTTGGCGAGCGCGCTTTCGTTGGAACGGCGTGTCACCTCGATCTCGATCGCGCCGCCGCCGTTGATCGTACCGGCGAACACCCGACTTTCCGCGTCCACCGCATCGGGCTTGGCGCGCGCTGCCGCCGCGTCCGCGACCGGCACCTTGTCGACCGGGATGCTTTCGCCCGTCACCGGGGCCTGGTTGATCGCGCTGGTGCCCTTGATGACGAAGCCGTCCGCAGGCAGGCGCTCGTTCGGGCGGACGATGGCGATGTCCCCGACGACCATCTGTTCGACCGGGATTTCGATGGTCTGCCCGTCGCGCCGAACGGTCGCTGTTTCGGGCGCAAGCTTCGCCAGCGCCTCGATCGCCTTCTTGGCGCGACCCATCGCGTAATGCTCGAGCGCGTGACCAAGGCTGAACAGGAACAGCAGCAGCGCGCCTTCGGCCCATGCGCCCAGCGCAGCGGCGCCGGCGGCAGCGACCAACATCAGCGTGTCGATCTCGAACTTCTTCATCCGAAGGTTATCGATCGCCTCGCGCAGCGTGAAGAATCCGCCGAAGAAATAGGCCGTGATATAGCAAGCGGTCGGCAGCCAACCCGGCGCGCTGGGCACCAGCTTCTCGATCGCGAACCCGATCCCCAGCAGCGTGCCGCAGGCGAGCGCGAAGATCAGCTCGGTATTGGGACCAAGAAATTCGGCATGGCTATGGTCGTGACCATCGTCGGGGCCGTGCTTCTCTTTTTCCGCGCCGTG
Source organism: Blastomonas sp. CCH9-A1 (assembly GCF_001557175.1). Classification (NCBI taxonomy): domain Bacteria; kingdom Pseudomonadati; phylum Pseudomonadota; class Alphaproteobacteria; order Sphingomonadales; family Blastomonadaceae; genus Blastomonas; species Blastomonas sp. CCH9-A1. The sequence continues at coordinate 36,832 of NZ_LSHM01000045.1, read as the reverse complement.
GCCTCCTGGGCCGTGGTCATGGTCGGCATGTTCGTCTGCCGCGACGCGTTTGCCCACACCGACCTTCAGCTTGCGAAGCGCGGCCCGCACCTCCTCTTCGGTGGTTTCGCGGCGATCATATTCGACCCGGACAGACCCGCTGGTGCTGGCGCTTGCCTGGACCACGCCGGGCAAGGCGCACAGCGCATCGCTGACCGTGCGCGCCCGACGTTCGTGGTTGATCCCCGTCACCTGCCAGATCGCATGGCCGTAGCGCTCGGTGATTTCGGCACCTGCGGCGCGCACCATTTCGCGCAACCGTGGCAGCGGCAGCTTGGCGGCATCGAAATGGATGCACAGCGCCGCTGGCGTGTTGCCGTCGAGACAGATCACATGCGCCCGCTCGACACCTTCGCGCTTTGACAGGGTTGATACGAGACGGTCCAGGCAGGCATCGGCCGCGTCAGGAAGGTCCGGCAACAACACTGGAATGTCGAGTTCGAGCTTGTCGTTCATGACGACCTCCTTTCGCTTTTCTTGGTTTCGGCCCGCGCGTCGCGCAGGATTTCGACACCGCCCTTGATGGCGATGATGGCGGTGGCGAAGCCGACCAGCAGGTCCGGCCAATTGGTACCCAACCACAGCACCAGCACGCCGGCGATCAGGATGCCGCCGTTGGAAATGAAGTCGTTGAAGCTGAAGGTGGTTGCGGCCCGGAGATTGACGTCCGGATCCTTGAGGCGCTGGAGCAGCCGCAGGCAGAGGTAATTCACGACGCCGGCGATCGCGGACATGACCATCATGGTAGGTCCGATGGGCTCGCTGCCCTGCACGTAGCGCCGTCCGACATCGATCAAGATGCCGCCCGCGAAGATCAGCAGCATGACGCCCGAAGCGACCGCGGCGCGTGTCTTCCATGTCTGGCCCCGGGTGAGCGCCACAAGGCTCAGCGCATACACAGCCGTATCGGACAGGTTGTCGACGCCGTTGGCGATCAGCGCGCTCGAGTCCGCGAAGAAGCCGGAAACGAAGAAGCCCGCAGCGATCGCCGCGTTCAGCAGCAGGACGATCCACAGTGTGCGGCGCTCCTGCCCGCCATTGTTGTCGTTGCCCGGGATCATCCCATCATCTCCTCAAGTGTCAGCAGGGCCAGGAAGCCGACGAAAAACATCGAGCTGATGAGCGGGGTGTCGGGTTTCTCGTGCGCCTCGACCAGCAACTCCTCCGTGACGAGGTAGAGCAGCGCCATCAGCCCGAAGCTGAGGAAGCCGGCGATCATCACCGGCGACAGCGCGGCGACCGGCACGGCAGCGAGCGCGCCGATCGGCAGCAGCAGGGCCAATGCCGAGACGATCACGATGATGCGCAAGCGCGAGCGATAGGTTTCCGCCAGCTCGTCGGTCAGCGTCAGTCCCAGAAATAACACTTCCAGAGTGAGCGCGATCGTCAGCAGGAGACCTGCCTTCTCGCCCGCCACGAAAGCGAGGCCGAGCACCAGGCCGTCGACCAGAATGTCGATGCCGATCGCGGCGAGTAGCGCCATCGGCCCCTTGAAGCGGGCCTCAAGAGCCTTGAGCCCCAGCATGGTCGCGACGCCCGCCGCCCCGCCGATCAACGTCGCGCTGGGCGATGCCTCATGCTTGACCTGCGGCAGGATTTCGGTCGCTGCCGCCGCGAACACGACGCCGGCAGCGAGATGCTGTAGGCCCGCCACGAGGCCAGGTTTCAACTTGGTGCGGCTCGCGACAATCGCGCCGAGCACGACCGCCAGCACAGGCGCAAGCGTATAGAGCAGTGCCTGCATTTCCTAGGACTCCTCCGGGGTTCGGTGGCAGACGCGGATCTTCCCGCGTCGCGTGAACGCGATCGATCCGCCCGCCACGACAGCCCGCGAATGGTCGCCGCGAAATTCATCACCGGTTCGCTGCGCGCGCAGGATCTCGGTCCTGCCCTTCGGCAGCCAGGTGACGGCCATTTTCAAGCCGTCGTCGATGAAATCGACATCGGCGCGGGTGCCGTCGTCGCAATACATGATGCGTTGCGCGATCAGCCTTGGCGTCAGCCGCTTATCGTGAGCTGGCTCGGCGGGTTCGCTGGGGACTGGATTGCACGCCCCTACAACCACGCCGGTAACGAAAACGGCGCCAGCGCGCGCAATCGTCAGGCCGGGCAGATGCAGAAAAGCGCGCACGCCCATTACCACAGCACCCCGTGGTCAGGCGTCAGCGGCTCGGGGGCCGGCAGTTCCGCCGTCTGGAGAAGGTCGATTTCGATCGTGCGGCACATGGCCGTGAGGGGCACGTCGTGGACGCTATTGGCGAACGGATCGGTCAGATCCTCGCCGATGCTCAGCACCGCGAGAAACACGAGGCCGATCAACGTCGATCCGATCGGCGTGGCAAGGCCCAGGGATTCGACCAGCGCGATCGGGAGCAGCACGCAGAACACATGCGTGAAGAGGTTCGGGAAGAACCGAAAGCCATTGGGCAGCGGCGTGTTCTTGATCCGCTCCATGCCGCCCTGCGCATTGGCGATGTCGATCAGGACGCGCTCCACAGTTGCCTGCTGGATTTCGGTGATCCGACCTTCCGCGAGCGCGTCGGCGTAAATGCCCGATATGTCCTCCAGGAGCGCGTTGGCAGGGTTCAGGCGGGCGACCGCCATATCGGCGACTTCCGTTCCAGCGACCCGGGCAATCTCTTCATAGGGCGACTGTCGGCGAAGCTGGCAGCGCATCGAGTGCGCAAAGGCGATCTGCCGCAGGATGATGTTGTGCCGCATCTCACTGCCCTCGGGTTCCCCCTTGGTCAGGCTGCGCGTGATCCGGGCCAAGCTGCGCGAGGCATTGATGAGCGCGCCCCAAAGAGTTCGCGCTTCCCACCAGCGTGCATAAGCGGCGTTGGTCCGAAACCCCATGAAGAGCGCGATGGCAGTGCCGAACAGCGCCGTCGGCAAAGGCGGTTCCTTGATCGGGGTCATCATGTGGAATGCCGTCACCGCCACGTCCCACACGAACAGGATCGTGAGGGGCTTCCAAACCTCGACAATAATCTGCTTGAATCGTGGCCTTGTGCCGACAATCATACCAATACCGCCTTAGTTATCTTCGCGATCGTCATCCGATCGGCATGTTCATGATGTCTCGATATGCAGACAGCAGCTTGTTCCGGACTTGCAGCGTCGCCTCGAAAGTAATGGACGCACGGCTCTGGATGAGCGCGACGGTTGCAATGTCGGTGGTTTCGCCCCGTTCATATGCTTCGGTAACGACATCCTCCTGCTCCTGGGTCTCGTTGACCTTCGCCACCACGGCATTGAGGGTGTCGGCAAAGGTTGAGGCTGGAGCGGTCGGCGTCACGCCGGGCAGTGCCGTCGGCTGCGCCTCGCGCAAGGCGCGGCTTCGCGCGATTACTTCGGCGCGAATGGCCATCACATTCGAGATTGACGTGTCAGACATCGTTTCTCTCCCGTTGCGGTGCGACGTGTCGGAAGACATGAAGGTTCATCGGGTGCCCTCCCGTTCGCAGGTCCGCGTGCGGCCTTCGCCTTCCACGATGGTGAGCTGCGACCCCTTGAAGGTCGCGGTGGCTGTCTCGCCGACATATTGGAGGCCCTGCGCTGGCGCGGTCAGCGTCATGGGCACGGCGCTGCTGGAGCGCCGCAAATCGATCTGCAGGCCGTTGTCCTTGTAGTCGACGAACAGGGGTTCCCCATCGGAACAACGATACGGATGCCGGCCCATTTCCCCGGTCGCCACAGCGCTATCGGACGAATGGATTTGCTGCTCCGTTGGCGGGGCCGGCGGCTTGCTTTCCGAGCAAGCCGCCAGCCCACCAGCGAGGACAAGAGCGGGCAGTGCCCGCTTCCAGTGCGTCATCATCGCGCCTTCCTCCTGTAGCGGGAGGGGACGCGCTGACGATTGATCCCACGGGCAGGCTGGCCTACCCGCCAGCGCAGATAGGTCGCGAAGCGTTCGTCTGCCTCGACCATCAGGGAATGCAGGCGGCGCAACATCATAGCCGCGAATGGGAATGAAAGCGCACCGCGTAGCGTGCAGCTATGCGTTACCCTGGTGCCGCCATCGTTCCCTGCCAATTCGTACCGTTCCTCGAGGGTGAAAAGGTAAGGGATGCCGCAGGACCATGCGAAGGCATGCGGCTTGTCGAATTGATCGACCCGGGCGGGCGTTCGGATCGGCCGGGTGATGCCCTGAATCGCGAAGGTGCATTCCGTGTCACCCAGGCGGGACGGGCTATCTAGAAATACGAGCGGACTCCACGCCCGGCGGTGATCCGGATCGGTCAGCGCCGACCAGATGCGCAGTGGCCCACCGTGAAGCATTGAACTGGTTATGGTGCGAGGCATATCCCCATCTCCAAGAGATGAGCGGGGCGATCGCGGACCGCCCCGCTCACCCATCAGGCCAAGTTGTTCACGAAGGTCTGACCGTGGTCGTCCCCTTCATGCTCCTCTCTGTAGTGCTCGGGGTTTCCGATCACCTTCTGCCCGAACCGGGCGTAGAGCGTCGGCAGCACGAACAGCGTCAGCAGCGTCGCCGAGATCAGGCCGCCAATGACGACCGTCGCCAGAGGCTTCTGCACCTCCGCGCCTGCCCCCGAACCCAGCGCCATCGGAACGAAGCCGAGGCTGGCGACTAATGCAGTCATGATGACGGGGCGCAAACGCTGCATTGCGCCGACGTGCGCGGCCTCCTCGCGGCTCATGCCCGACCGGATCAGGTCGTGGATCGAACTGACCATGACCAAGCCATTGAGGACTGCGATGCCCGACAGGGCGATGAAGCCCACCGCCGCCGAGATCGAGAAGTCCATGCCACGCAGGAACAGCAGCAGCACGCCGCCCACCAGCGCAAACGGCACGCCGGTGAACACGATCGCGGCATCCCGCACCGATCCCAACGCCCCGTAGAGAAGCAGGAGGATCAGGATGAAGCAGGCCGGGATGACCAGCTTCAGCCGCTCGCTTGCCGATTGTAGGTTCTCGAACTGGCCGCCCCATTCGAGATAGGCACCAGCGGGCAGCCGGACCTGGCTGCCGATCGCCGCCTGCGCGTCCGCGACGACACTGCCGACGTCGCGACCGCGCACATTGGCCTGGACCACCACGCGGCGTTTGCCGTTTTCTCGGCTGATCTGGTTGGGACCATCGATCACCTTGATGTCGGCGACGCTGGAGAGCGGCACATAGCCACCCCCTGCCAACGGCACCTGCACCTGTTCGAGCAGACCGATGTCTGCACGTTGCGCCTCGGACAGCCGGATCACCACCGGGAAGCGACGGTCGCCCTCGAAGATCTGGCCCGAGGTTCGACCGCCGATCGTGGCGGTGACGGTGTCCTGCACATCCTGCGCGGTGACCCCCAACCGCGCCATTGCGTCGCGATTGACGCGAATGTCGAGCATGGGCAGGCCCGTTGTCTGTTCGACCTTCACGTCCGCCGCACCTTCCGTTTTGCGCAGCACCGCGGCGATCTGCTCGGCCGTCCGGTTCATCTGGCTGAAGTCGTCGCCGAATACCTTTACGGCGATGTCGCCGCGCACGCCGGCGATCAGCTCGTTGAAGCGCATCTGGATGGGCTGGGTGATCTCGTAGGCATTGCCCGGGATCTTCGCGAGGTTCGCCTCAATGCGGCTTACCAATTCCTCCTTCGGCAACTCGGGATCGGGCCAATCCTTGCGCGGCTTCAGGATGACGAACATGTCGGTCGCGTTGGGCGGCATCGGGTCCGAAGCCAGTTCGGCCGTGCCCGTCTTGGAATAGACGAACGCTACCTCGGGCTGCTTGGACATCATCCGCTCAATCGGCACCTGCATCGCCTGGCTCTGCTGAACCGACGTTGCCGGGATGCGGAGCGACTGGATCAACAGGTCGCCTTCATCGAGCTGCGGTAGGAACACCGAGCCGAGGGTGGTGAACGCAAGCGCCGCCACTACTAGGCTCGCGACACCCGCGCCGATCGTTAGAGTCGGGCGCGCCATGGCCCTGTCGAGACCAGGTTCGTAGCGCTTCTTCAGCCACGTTATGATGCGGCCGTCCTTCTCCTCGACCTTCTTGGACAGCCAGATCGCGATCATCGCCGGCACAAATGTGAGAGAAAGAATGAAGGCGAAGGCGAGCGCGATGATGACGGTGAGCGCCATCGGCACGAACGTCTTGCCCTCCACGCCGGTCAGTGTGAGCAGCGGCACATAGACGAGGATGATGATCGCCTGCCCGTAGACCGAGGGACGGATCATTTCGCGGGCGGCGCGAGCCACGGTCGCCAGCCGTTCCTTCACGGTCAGCAGTCGCCCTTCATGATGCTGTTGCTCGGCAAGCCGCCGCAACGCGTTTTCGACGATTATGACAGCGCCATCAACGATCAGGCCAAAGTCCAAGGCGCCAAGGCTCATCAGATTGGCCGAGACGCCTGCGCGCAGCATCCCGAAACCGGTCAGCATCATGGTAATTGGGATAACCAACGCCGCAATCAGTGCTGCACGGAAGTTGCCCAGCAACAGGAAGAGGACGACGATAACCAAGAGAGCGCCTTCCGAAAGATTCTTGGCGACGGTCTTGATCGTCGAATTTACCAGCTCCGTGCGGTTGAGCACTGGCTGAATGACGACGTCAGGGGGCAGCGAAGCGTTTATCGTCTTAAGTTTTTCCGAGACCGCAGTCGAAACGATGCGGCTGTTCTCGCCAATCCGCATGATCGCCGTGCCGACGACGACTTCCGTGCCGTTCTCCGACGCCGAACCCATGCGGATCGCCTGACCCGTCTTCACAGTCGCAACCTGTTCGACAGTGATCGGCACGCCATTACGCGTCGCGATCACTGTCCTGGCCAACTCGCTCGCATTGCGAACAAGCGCGTCCGAGCGGACAGCCAGACCCTCACCATTGCGATTGACGAAGCCACCCCCGACGCTGGTGTTGTTGCGTTCCAGCGCAGTACCCAGATCTGTGAGGGTAATGTTGAGCGAAGCCAGCTTTTGAACGTCGGGCACGACGAGAAACTGTTTGGCGTAGCCGCCAATTGAGTCAACTCCTGCTAGGCCTGGCGTGGTTTTCAGAAGCGGCGTCACTATCCAGTCCTGCGCTGTGCGCAAATAGGTCGCTTTGTCGACTTCGGTCGTCAGTCGTTCACCCTCGGGCGTGATATAGCTGCCGTCAGGCTGCTGGCCCGGTTCACCGGGCTTGTGCTTGTCGTCCTCACGATGCTCGAGCCGAACGGTGTACATGTACACCTCGCCCAGGCCTGTCGCTATCGGACCCATTTCAGGGTTTACGCCATCAGGGAGGTTCTCCTGCACGCCCTGCAAACGCTCACCCACCTGCTGGCGGGCAAAGTAGATGTCCGTCGCGTCCGAAAAGACGGCAGTAATCTGCGCGAATCCGTTGCGGCTCAACGAGCGCGTATATTCTAGGCCGGGGGTGCCGGCGAGCGCGGTTTCGATTGGAAACGACACCTGCTTCTCGACCAGCTCGGGCGAGAGGGCAGGCGCGCGGACGTTGATCTGGACCTGATTGTTGGTGATGTCCGGCACCGCGTCGATCGGTAGCCGGTAGAGGGAAAAGGCGCCGATGGCGGCGACGATGACGGTGAGGAGCAGGACTAGCCAGCGCTTCTCGACCGCCCAGGTTACGATACGGGCGATCATGGCTTAATCCTCGTGGCTCGCTTCGCCCTTGCCGATCTCGGCCTTGAGCGTGAAACTTCCGGTGGTGGCGATCTGTTCGTTGCCGGTCAGGCCCGACCGGACGATCACCGTGTCGCCCGACGCATCGCCGAGCTGGACCGGGGTCGCCTTGAAGCCGGTGGGCGTGCGCACGAACACGACCGACTTGCCCTCGAAACTCTGGACCGCCGTCGTCGGCACGCGGACCGCCCCGCTCCCGCCGCTGCCCGTGAGCTGCACGGCTGCCGTCACAGGCTCGCCGACCCGCCATTCGCCACCGCGATTGTCGAGGGTGGCGAGCGCAGGCACGAGCCGCGTCTGCGGATCAAGCGCCGGCGACACGAAGGTCACGCGGGCGGTCGCCTGACGGCCTGCCGCCTTCACCAGCACCGTATTGCCGGGACGCACCCGGCCCGCATCCTCGGGCTTGAGATTAAGCGCGATCGACACCTGGCTCAGGTTGGCGATGCGATAGAGTTCGGCATCCGCCGCGACCGTTTGTCCCAGCGTCACGGGGCGCGCAATGATCTGGCCCGAGATCGGCGCGGCAATGCCGAGCCGGTTGAGCCCGCCGCCGCCGACACCCGCCGCCGAAACCATGCTCTGCGCCTGCGTCAGGGCGATCCGCGCCTCCGTCGCCGCTGTGCGGGCGGCGATCAGATCCTGTTCAGGGGAGACTCTCTGCGCGAACAGCCGCTGTTCGCGCGCGAGGTTCGAATTAGCGAGCTGAAGCCGCGCCCGCGCCGCCTCGACCTCGCCCTTGATCTGCGCCGCCTCGCGGCTTTCGATGACCGCAATGGTCTGGCCGCGTCCGACCGATTGGCCGAGGTTACGGGTGAGCGCGACCACGCGTCCCGCAATTGCGGCCGAGACGACCTGCGTTCCCTGTGGGTCGCCCTCGATTATCGCAGGCAGTTCGATCGTCCCGGCTCCGCCGATGATCGGTCGTCCGATCTGCACGCCGGCGGCAGCGATCTGATCGGCATCTAGCGTGACGACGCCTTCATCGGCATGGCCCGATTCAGTACCGCCATTTTCCCCGTTCGCGGCCCTTTCATTGGCGGCGGCGCCTTCCTCATTACCTGAATTTTCGCCGCCACATGCAGCCAGCAGGAGCGCGAGCGACGCTGCGCCAGCGAGATAAAGACTCTTCATCACTTGTTTCCTCCATCGGGCGCAGGAGTGGTGAGCCGCTCCAACCGCGCACGGGCATTCTGATAGTTTGCGAGCGCATTGATCGCAGCGTTACGCGTCTCGGCGAGGGTACGTTCTGCATCAAGCAACTCAAGTTGCCCGAACTTACCCTCCCGATAACCGATCCGGGCAATGCGGGCGGCCTCCTCGGCAGCCGCCAAGGCAGGGCCGGAGGCTGTGCGAGCCGCTGTTTCCGCATTTGCCGCTTGGGCCTGCGCGTCGGTGATTGCCTGCTCTATGTCGAGCGCAGCCACCCGGCGCTGAGCATCTGCCTGAGACTGCTGCGCGGTCGCCTGCGTAATCGCCGCGCGACCATTATTGAACACCGGGATCGGAATCGACACGGTCAACACCGCCGCCAAGTCGTTGGTCTCTTCCAAGCGGCGAATAGCAGGACCGACATTCAGATCAGGAACCCGATTGGCGCGTGCAAGACGTACCCCAGCTTCTGCAATAGAAACATCAGCGTTCGCGGCCGCCATTGCCAGAGTACTGGAAGTGTCCACTGTCGCTACCGGACCATAAACGTTTGCATTGGCGAAGCGGTCGAGTGCTGTCCCGTCAAGAACACCGGTTATCGGTCCGCCGATCCGCCGCTCCAGGTTTGTATGAGCCGCTTTGGCCAAGCGAAGCTGTTGCTCCACATTCGCCTCAGCGTTGATACGGGCAACCTCCGCTCGCTGCTCCTCCAAAGGGGAGGCGCGGCCCGCCTGCACCCGAATGCGTGCAGCCTGAAGCGCGTCGCTGGCGATCCGGGCCTGATCCCGCGCCGTCGCCACCCGCCGGTCGGCTGCGACGGCTTCGACATAGAGCTGCGTCACCTGAAGCCGGACATCCGCCGCGATGATCGCGGCCTGGATCTCGGCCCGGGACAATTGCGCATTGGCGACCGCGACGCGGGCGCCGCGCTTGCCGCCTAGCTCGATCGGGATTGCAAAACCGACCGTGGTTTCCGCGCTGCGGACGCCCCGATACGGACCTGACCCGACGACGTTCTCAACCTGGCCTTGAACGACCGGGTTCGGCCGCAAGCCCGCAACGGTGCGACCCGCGCGCGCTGCCTCGACCGCAGCACTGGCTGCTTCCGTGGCGGGTGCGGATCCGCCAGCTGAACTGACTGCCTGTTCAAGCGTGTAAACTGGCGAATCTTGCGAAAAGGGTGCGATCGATCCGACCTGTGCATGGGCGATCGAAGCGCATGAGGCGGCGATTAAGAAAGTCACAAAAATCTTATGCATCGAGATGGCGCTCCGTCATAAAGACCGGCCTGCATGGGTGACCAATCGGCAAGTCGGACGATTGACCTTTGCCGGCGCGTCTTGTCTTTGGAGTGGGATATGCCCTGCGCAGAGGGAGAGACACGGAGTTAGCCGCAACAGTCCGGGTTGTGATTAGCCGGATAGTATCGGCAAGTGGGTGCTCGATTTCGCTACCGCTGATAAAGGGGGAGGCAGCCAGCGCTGGCGAGGCAGCGACCAGCATCGCCGCCCGGGTGGGGACGCACAAAAGCAATTGCATGGAAAACTCCTGAACACAGGTGCAAATGGCACACGGGCGCAATGGCCCGAGTGCACTGAGCGACTGGGTTCAGGCTGACGGCGGTTGAAGGGGAGGCGCTTGAGCGAACGAACTCAGAACGGCGTTACTCAAGGCTGAATGCGAGGTATCGCCGCCCAGTGGCAGACCAAAATCACTTGCCCCTTCGCTGGCAAGTCCGATGCTGCAATGATGATGAACCAGCCCATGACATGGGCCACCGTCATCGCTGGAACTATTCCGGTGCCCGTCCCTGTTTGCATGATCAGCGTGAGCATCCAGCATCATGACGCTGTCGTACCCGCTCGCACCATGCGCTGCAGCCGGCGATTCAACGCCGAAAAAGGCAAGACCGATAGCCAGCCCTAACAGAAGGAACATAGATCGCACCCTAATGACCTACTCGTTCCGACCGGAAACAGCAACCGTAAACGCTTAAGGTCATTCGCCTACCCCGTCTTGCAAGAGCTCCAAAAGATCAGGCGGAATTGGCATTGGCTGAAAGGCGCTCACAGTCGACAGCCCGGTATTTCCGATCGGCAACCTTCCCGTCAGCGCGCCGATGGGTGCCAGAAGCAGTCGGAAGATCTGGCCAAGTGCTTCGCTCCAATCGCGCTGCCGGATGGCGAGACTGAACATTGCGCCGTGAATGGCGAGATGGAGGCCCCAAAAGGGCTGTGCAATAATGTGCACCCGTTCAAGATGGCGCCAGGCAAGGCCATGATTTCCTAAAGCTTCAGCTGACCGATATGCCGCCATTTCGGCCGCAATTACCCGCCGCGCGCTTAGGCTTTTAGCCAGCTCCCGCCAGCGTCCCTGCCGGTGCCAATAAAAGATCTGCGCGAATGCCCAGATAAGCGGGGTCAACAAGCCGGCGGACACCTCAACCTCGTCGGTGTAATGTGTCCCCCCGCTCCGATCCGGAGCAACCGTAATCCAATGGTCCCACCTTGTGATCAGGTGACTATAGCCGTCATCGCGCAGACGCTTCGGCCATTCGGTGCCGGCAGCTTCGTGCTGGGACGTCACGATCCACTGTGTCCCGAACGGAATAATGCCAAGGAGGCGGAGCTTGACCTCATAGCGCTCGCCAGGCCGAAACCCGTCGAACGCCGCGTCATCGACCGGGATGAAGCGCACCAGCGGCCAGGCGATATGCTGCAGCAGGCGCGCCGTCTGCACCTCGGCCCAGACTGTTTCCGGCTTGAGCGCGATATGTGTCGAACGGGAAACCTTCATGCCGCAACGCTCCGCAATTCACGCCGTGCCTGCTGGACAATCTGAATGCCGCCGCTGATCCCGAGCAGCGCCAGAATCGCTGCAACAATGAGGTCGGGCCAGGCTGTCCCGGTGCCGAACACGCCAAGTGCGGCTGCCATGACGGCGATATTGCCGATCGCGTCATTGCGCGAGCATATCCAGACCGAGCGCATGTTCGCGTCTCCAGTGCGAAAACGGTAGAGCATGATGGCGACACCGGTGTTGGCCGCCAGCGCGAGCGCGCCGATGACTCCCATCAGTTCAGGCTCGGGTGCAGCTCCGCCGAGCGCCGCCAGAACGGCTGTGATCATGACCCAACCACCCAGACCAATGAGGGCGAGCCCCTTGGCCAGCGCCGCCCGCGCGCGCCATGCCAGCGCCATCCCGGCGACCAGCAGGCTGATCGCATAATTGGTGGCATCGCCCAGAAAATCGAGTGCGTCCGCCTGCAACGCGCGGCTGTCCGCAGCGGCCCCTGCCGCCATTTCCACCGCGAACATGCCGGCGTTCACGCCGAGCGCGATCCACAAGGCCCTGCGCCAGCGCGGGTCGTTCAGAGTTGCCGTCGTTCCGCACGCGGCCTTGCAGCAATCATCAGCCATCTTTTTGCCTTCTCGACAATCCGCGAGTCGGCATTCTATCTACACCCTGTAGCAACTACAGGGTCAAGCCCGAAGGAGTGGCAGTGAAAATTGGCGAACTCGCGAGCGCCACGGCGACGAAGGTTGAGACGGTGCGCTATTATGAAAAGATCGGGCTGTTGCCGCCACCCGCCCGGACAAGTGCCAATTACCGTGCCTATGGCAATGATCATCTGGCGCGCCTGTCGTTCATCCGCCGCGCCCGCGATCTCGGTTTCACGCTCGAAGCCGTGCGCGAACTGCTCACGCTGTCGGATGACAAGGCCCAATCCTGCGATGCCGTTGACGGAATCGCGCGCGTCCACCTCACCGAAATCGACCGCAAGATCGCCGATCTGAGCGCACTGCGCGGCGAACTGGACCGGGTCATCGGATCCTGCCGTCACGGGACCGTTGCCGACTGCAAGATCATCGAGACCCTCGCCCCGCGCACGCTGACCGCAACGTGATCGAAGATCGCTGCTTTGGCGCCAACGCTTCGGCCTCGCGTGCATGGATCCACCAGACCGCGTTGACGATGCTGCGACACCCGGCAATGGTCTGCCCAGCCCCACTATCGCCACGGATCGAGCACTAACCATGCCAACCCTGCAAACCGGACTCATCTATGCGCTCGCCGCGCTGGCGGAGATCGCCGGTTGCTTCTCGTTCTGGGCATGGTTGCGGCTCGACAAATCTGCCTGGTGGGTTGCGCCGGGCATGGTGTCGCTCGCCATATTTGCCTGGCTGCTGACGCTGGTCGATACGTCCGCTGCGGGCCGAGCCTTCGCAGCCTATGGCGGTGTTTACATCGCAGCGTCTCTCATCTGGCTTTGGAGTGTCGAAGGCGCGCGACCCGACCGCTGGGATATCATTGGCGCTGCAATTTGCCTCGTCGGAGCGGGATTGATTCTGATGGGACCGGGACGAACAGCCTGATGGTAGCCAGCTGCAAGACCCTCGGTCGCCGGACAGTCTAAACCGTGCAGATAATCGACAACATCAACGTTCTGCTTGGTGACGCGCTCAAGAAAGACATCAAGCGCGGCCAGCGGCTCCGCATTGCCGCATCAAGCTTCTCCATTTTCGCGTTCGAGGCTCTGCGCAAGGAGCTTTACCAGATCGAAGAGCTGCAATTTCTGTTCACCGAGCAGACGTTCACTGCCGAGCGTGCGACAGACGGGAAGACGCGTGAGCGCCGCGAGTTCTTCATCCCTAAATCCAAAAGGGTTGCCGGTCTCTCCGGGTCGGAGTTCGAGATCCAGCTTCGCAACCGGCTGACTCAGCGAGCGATCGCGCGGGAATGCGCTGAATGGATCCGGAAGAAGGCGCGCTTCAAGTCAAATGCGTCTTCTGCCCCAATGCAGCAGTTTCTTGCGGTTGACGGAGCGCCTGCCAGCGTCGCTTACATGCCGCTTTCTGGCTTCACGGCAGTCGACTTGGGCTATGCTCAGGGCAACGCTGTATCCAATTTCGTGAATCGCTTCGACGAGGCGATGCACACGCAGAGCTACATCCAGCTCTTCGACACCATCTGGTCCGACCCGTCGCGCGTGGAAGACGTCACTGACGCGATCTGCGACCACATCGCCTCGGTCTATCAGGAGAATTCCCCCGAGCGCGTCTATTTCATTATGCTCTACAATATCTTCCATGCGTTCCTGGAGGATATCGATGAAGACGTTCTGCCCAATGACCGGACGGGCTATCAGGAGAGCCTCGTCTGGCAGAAGCTGTTCAACTACCAGCGTGATGCAGCAACCGGGATCATCAACAAGCTCGAGACCTTCAACGGCTGCATCCTGGCGGACAGCGTCGTGAGGTGGTGCCGCCTTCTTGGACAGTTTGGCGGCTAAGTTAAGCTAATCCCGGTTGTCATTATGCCGCCTGCTTGATCATCAGATCATGGGGGGCATGCCCCCCATGATCTGATTGCCCGATCCGCCGATAGGCCTCGACCGGGGTTTTTCCGGCAAGGCCCGAGTGCGGACGCTGGGTATTGTAATAGGTGATCCACCGGCCAAGGCCAGCCTTCAGCTCCGAGCCGGTCTCGAAGGCATGGAGGTAGACGCATTCGTACTTCAGGGAGCGCCAGAGGCGCTCGATGAAGACGTTGTCCATCCACCGCCCTCGACCATCCATGCTGATGCGAACCTCGGCCTCGCGCAGCACGCTGGTGAAGGCTATCCGCGACGACAGCTACCGCGCGGCGCTGGCCCTCCTCATCAACGCGCACCACCGCCTGCCATTCTCACGAGTATGGGGCGACGGCACCACGTCCAGTTCCGATGGCCAGTTCTTCAGGGCCGCGAAGCGCGGCGCGTCGGGCGGCGATATCAACGCCCGCTATGGCGTCGATCATGGCTTCAGCTTCTACACCCATAATTCTGATCAGCGCGCGCCCTACCACGTCAAAGTGATCTCGGCCGCGACGCATGAGGCGCCCTATGTCCTCGACGGCCTCACCAGCCACGGCACCGATCTCAGGATCGTCGAGCATTACACCGACACCGGCGGGGCGACCGATCATGTCTTCGCCCTGTGCGCGATGCTGGGATTTCGCTTCTGCCCGCGCCTGCGCGACTTCCCCGACAGGCGGCTCGCGCCGATCGCGCCGGTCACGGCCTATCCGTCCATCACCCCGCTGTTGGGCAAGCGTATCCGCACCGACATCATCGGTGAGCAATGGGAAGACGTGCTGCGCCTCGTAGGGTCGATCAAGGCCGGCCATGTCGCGCCATCGGTCATGCTGCGAAAGCTCGCTGCCTACGAACGGCAGAACCAGCTCGATGTCGCGCTACAGGAAATCGGCAAGATCGAGCGGACGCTGTTCATGCTGGACTGGCTAGAAAATCCCGATCTGCGCCGGCGATGCCATGCCGGTCTCAACAACAGCGAGCAGCGCCATGCCCTGACGCAGGCGATCTACACATTCCGCCAGGGCCGCATCATCGACCGCAGCCACGAGGCGCAGCAATATCGGGCGTCCGGCCTCAATCTGCTCGTCGCCGCGATCGTCTATTGGAACACGATCTACATGGATGCCGCCGCCCAGCATCTACGATCAACATCGGTCGCGGTGCCTGATGATCTACTCGCCCATACGTCCCCAGTAGGTTGGGAGCATATTGCTTTCTCGGGCGATTTCCTCTGGGATCGAGCAGCCGCTTCCGCTGGCCGCAAGGCCCTCAATCTGCCGCCGGATAGCCGCGCCGCCTAAGCGTTCGCTGATTGTTCGCCCTTAGCGTTGTTTAGCGTACCATCCACGCTATGCCCTCACCTTGGCCGACGCGCCGGTCTCGGCCGCGCGCGTGGGCGGCAGCGCGATCGGCAGCAAGCGGCCGATCGCCGCGCCGGCCTCATCGAAGCTCACGGCCCGGATGACAGGGCGGCGCTGCGGCGGTGTCGAGGCCGTCTCGGGCATGGCGATCATGGTCCTTTTGAATGTGTGATAAAGGACATTATCATACATATCAGACTAGGTAAATTCCGTTTGCCGAAGCCGACCGGCGCTCATAGTCTGGGTTCTGATTGTGGGCTGCTTCCGACACACGCGATAATCCACGCTGTCTTACTTCGCAGTTCGACGGGTTGGAGACGCTGCGAGAGCGCCTGATTGTGAATCAAAGACATGAAGTTGCGCCGGCTATCCCAGCTAAGCAGCCTAACTACGTTCGCGACGTCGCGCGGTTTGCTGCTTTTCTTGGTCGAGCTCCCGACACGAACACCGGGCGTCGGGCGAGCGCATCCGGCGGCGCGGTCACACCGCCATATTCATGATGTCCTTGTAGGCCGAGAGCACCTTGTTGCGGATTTGCAACGTAGCCTCAAACCCGATGCTGGAGCGTTGCCGGGCGAGCATCACCTGGGCGATGTCCGTCGTCTCGCCCTTCTCGTAGGCGACGGTCAACGCGCCCGCTTCCGCGTTGATGTCGTTTAGTTTCTGAAGCGCGGCTCGAAAGGTTGATCCAAGGCCGGTCGGGGGCGCTGGAGCGGTGGCGGAGACGGTCGTGGCGCCCCGATCGCCGAGCTGGGCGGAGCCGGCCACCTTGCTAAGCGCCGTGCTAATCGCGGCGTCGAGTGGGGTTCATCTCGTTGACCGAGAACGTCATGATCTGGCGGTGGCGTTGTGGTGACCTCAAGGCTAAACTCCGACAGGGTTAGTCGGCATCGGCACGGAGGGGTCGGCCCGATCTCCGGCTCGACCAATTGCCCGCTGGGCCGAAGCTGTTGGTAGGAAGCCTTGCCTCGATTTTGCTCGACGGCGGTCTGCTTTAGGCGGAGCGCCTGCGGCGTCAGAATTGACGGATTTATAGACTACACAATCCCTACTTTTACGCAGCCTCGGCCCATTGCCGCCATTAGGACACTCTGCCATTCCCTGGTTCGTTAGTGCAGATCGAGGGACGCAAGGTGGGGCGCTTAGTGAGTTATCGGATGCTGCGCTGGATCGCGCTGGCGCTGCTCGGCGCAGTCTCCGCGACGGGCTTCGCGCCGCTGTTTCTCTGGCCGCTCACCTTGATTGCGTTAGCGATCTGGATGGAGGCAGTGCGCCGAGTGGAGACGCTGCCGATCGGCAGCGCGACTATATCGATTGGGCGTTGCGCACCGCGCTGTCGCTGGGGATCGAACCGGATGCGGTGCTGACCGAGGATGCGGCGATCCTGCTCGCCGCCAAGCTCAAGACCCCACTCCAAATCGGCCGCCATCTCGTTCGCGCGTTCGAAGCAGGGTTTGAGGCCAGCGTGAAACCCATCGATGCCGCGACGGTCGAGGGCGTGCTGTCGCGGCAGATTGACGACCTCGAACCCCAGCTTACCCGCCACGGCTACGATACGAAGAGCCTGGCGGACCGGTTTGACGCCAAGCCGGCGGAAATCCGACAACTCCTCTGCGGCGGGCTCGATCCGGCTCGTGCACGTGAGCTAACCGACGATATGCGCGCAGCAGGATTGCCGCTTTGATCGCCTTATCCGCGATCGTGCGCTGCTGATTGAATATCTTAGGTCCGTCGCACCGAATGTGGGTTGTGTCTCAACGATCGTGCGCCGGCCGATCGCCAGCGTCTCACACAATCCGAGCCCGAAACACCCCTCTATTGCAGTTCTGGGCGATCATCATTGCAAGCCGCTACACCTAGCCATCATCCAATCGGGAAGCAGCGCACGCCCGAGTCAAGATGCCCTGCGGTCACCAGTCGCTCGGACCACGGCCGATCGTGTGACTCAGATCTCCGAGAAGAATCCTGTTCAATCCGAACTCAGCGCCTCAGCATGTTGCGATTGACTTGCGGTAGCGTAATTGGTAGCCCGAGAAATGAGAACGGTTCGCAACAAACGGCGCCATTGGCTATGACAATAGAACGAGGGGGGTTATGAAGACCATTATCAAGGGCGTCTCGCTAGGCGCATTATCGACGACGTTGCTGATCGCTGCTGGATCGCCAGCCTGGGGACAGGCGCAGAGCAAGCCTGCCGAGCTTGGCACGGTGACCGTGACCGACACGGCCATTGACGAACAGGAGGCGGAGACCTCCTACAAGGTCTCACGCAGCGTCAGTGCGACCCGGACCGACACGCCGCTCGTTGACGTGCCCCAAAGCGTTACCGTCGTTCCGGTGAAGCAAATCGCCGACCAGGCGTCAAACAGCATCGGCGACGCGATCCGCTACGTTCCCGGCGTCTTCGCGTCGCAGGGCGAGGGCAACCGGGAAACCCTGTCGTTCCGCGGTAACTCGACCACCGGCGATTTCTTCGTCGACGGCATCCGTGATGACGTTCAGACCTATCGAGACCTCTACAACATCGAGCGGCTTGAGGTTTTCAAAGGGCCGAACGCGATGATTTTTGGCCGCGGCGGCGTCGGCGGCCTTATCAACCGCGTCACCAAGGTCGCCGATGGTCGGCAGCATATTGGCGGCCGTGTCGAGGCGGGCAGCTTCGATCACTATCGCGGCCAGATCGATCTAGGCGCACCGGTGAACGACATGCTGTCGCTCCGGCTGACGGGTGTCTACCAGAACAGCGGCAGCTACCGTGATGGAGTCGACTATAAGCGCTGGGGCCTGAACCCCACCGCCACCTTGGCACTCGGCGCGGACACGACGGTCTCGATAGGATACGAGCATTTCGAGGACGATCGCGTCGCTGACCGCGGCGTGTCCTCCTACCTGGGCAAACCACTGCGCACGCGGCGCGGGGAGTTTTTCGGCGACCCCGACAATAGCCCGACCTGGACCAGCACTGACGCCGGCACGCTGTTCATCGAGCACCGCTTCAGCGACGACGTGGTGATCCGCAACCGCACGCGCTATGCCCAATACGACAAATTCTACCGCAACGTCTTTCCCGGCGCGGTGAACACGACCACCCAGGTCAATCCTGCCGGCCTCCCGGCTGGCAGCTACGCGCCGGGCACGATCGTCCCAATCCAGGCCTACGATAACGCGACCCAGCGCGAGAACCTGTTCAATCAGACTGACCTCAACGCGAGATTTGCGACCGGCTCCATTGAGCATACGCTTCTGATCGGTGCCGAGTTTGGCCGGCAAGAAACGGACAACCTTCGCCTTGAAGGCTTTTTCCCGACCTCCACCAACGCGCAGGGTGTCCAGACGGTCTTCGCGACAATTGCGGCGCCCCGCATCCGTCGTCCCGACCTGCTGTGGCGCCAAGTCGCGAGCAGCGGCCAGAATAATAGCGTCGCCAAGGTCGCCGCCGGATACATCCAGGATCAGATTGCGCTGTCGCCGATGTTCGAGGTCGTGCTCGGCATTCGCTACGAGAACTTCAGCACGAAGGTGCGCGATCAGCGGACGATCGGCTTCCCGGCCGGCCAGCAGCGCGAGTTCGATGTCACTGATAACCTGTGGTCGCCCCGCGCCGGTTTGATTTTTAAGCCTGTCGAGCAGGCGTCGATCTACGCCGCCTACTCGCGGACCTACCTGCCGCGCGGCGGCGATCAACTCGCCGGCCTCAACCTGACCAATCAGAGCCTCGCGCCGGAGAAGTATCAGAATTACGAGATCGGCGCGAAGTGGGACATTCTCCCGACCTTCAATGTCGCGGGCGCGGTATTCCAGCTCGATCGCAGCAATGTACTGGCGCTGAGTGATCCCAACAATCCCAGTTCGCCGACGGTCCCGATCGGTCGCCAGCGCACCAAGGGCGTCGAGCTGAGCGCGCAGGGAGAGATTACGGACCAGCTCAGCCTGATCGCCTCCTACACCTATTCCGACGCGAAGTTCCTCGATACGCAGTCGGAAACGGTGCTGCGCGGGAACCGGGTGCCGAACGTGCCGAAGCACGCGGCTGCGCTGTGGACGCGGTTCGATCCAACGGAATCGCTCGGCGCCGCGGTCGGCGTGATTCGTCAGGGGCGGCGCTTCGCGGCAACGGACAACCTCGTATCCATGCCTGGTTACACACGCGTCGATGGCGCGATCTACTACCGCCTCACGCCCCAGCTCGATCTTCAGCTCAACGTAGAAAACATCTTCAACGCGCGATACTTCCTGTACTCGTTCAGCAACACCAACATCACGCCGGGCTCACCGACGGCCTTCCGGGTTGGCGTCAACGCTCGGTTCTGACGCCCCCATGCGCGTGTTTAGCCTGTCCCGGCTCGCCCCACGCGAACGCTACGTGATCGGCCTCTTTCGGGGGGCCGATCCGACTGCCACAACCGGCGAGTTGCCTGCCCTCTTCCATCAGCTCCGCCTCGCGGGGTCAGCCATCGGCTTTCGCCCGGCGCCGATCGGGTGTGTCTATGTGACCGGTCATGAGCTGTGCCTGCTCGGCATCATCGCCGGATTGCAGCGCGATAATCCCGGTATGGCCATCACGATCAGCAAGGCGGTCCGCCCGGTCGCGCTCGCCTGCGCGCGGCGCCTCGCCCACGACGGCGTTTACCTGACCCATGCAACGCTCGCTCGACTCGCTGGTCTGACCGAGATGTGTGAGGAGCTGTCGGTCTCGATTTCTCCGGTCACCAACCTTCCGCTCAAGCGGACACGGTCACCATACTTTCCATCGCCGGAGAGCTTGCAGGCAAAAGCGCTCGGCTTCGTGCGAGCGCGGGGTCATACATCGTTAGGTGATCTCGCTGGCTTCGGTGTCTCGCGCCAGGTCGTCAGCCTGATGTTCAAGCGGGGGCTGCTCGTGCGGGTGCGGACAGGCGTTTACCAGGCCGCTCCCGAGACCCTGCGTGAGTGATCGAATGAAGGTCATTGATCATGGTCAAGGCGAAGCTCCCCGAGAAGCCGATAAGCCGATAAAAGCGTCGCAGGAAGGCGAGATGCCCGGCCGGTACCAGCCAAGCCGGCAGCCTCGCTGGATCTCGATCGGCCTCATCGCCGCGATCCACGCGGCCGGGTTCATCGCGCTCCAGCATATGGAAGTTGGCAACGTCCGGCTCGCCTCGGCGCCTCCGCTGGTCGTCAACCTGCTTCCGCTCGATCCACCTCCACCGGAGCCGGTCACGCTACCTACTGAGAAGGTCATTGAACGAACACCGGAGCGCCAGCAGATAGTGGCGCCTCCCCCGATCGTGGCGATACCGACCGCGCCTGCCGCGGCTCAGTCGATCACGAAACTGGAGCCGACCCCGCAGCCACCGCCGGTCCAAGCCGAGGAAACCAAGTCCGCGCCGCCCCGCGATACCGAGACGATGGTGAACCTGAGCACGCGGCTCCTCTCAGCCGAGCCGCCCCGTTATCCCACAGAAGCGCGACGTCGGCGTGAAACCGGCACCGTCGTTCTCATGGTGGTCGTCAACGAGGAAGGTCGCGTAGCAGCCATATCGATCGCCGACAGCAGTGGGGTCGACCGGCTCGATAAGGCAGCTTTGAGCGCCGTGCGCCAGTGGCGATGGTCACCCACGATCATCGATGGTCGGCCAAGCGAGGTGCGAGGCCTGGTTCGTATACCGTTCGAATTAAAGGGTGCGCCCTCAGCAAGCTGATCAAAATCCGGTCTGAGCTGACATGTCACAGGATGTTTGAAGAAAGGTCATGGCGTCACTTGCACGTCGCACTGCGGCATTGTCGCCCAGATAGAGGTCGACGCCCTCGTAGGGTTGCACCCCGCCAACGATCTCAACTGCGGATTGCGGTGCATTCGTCGATATTCTGTTTCTCAAACCAACCGCGCGCGCCAGATCGATCCGAATAACGCTCTTGTCCGCCAGCGACAACGTGATCAGGCAATTGCCTTTGGTGGCTACGTTTGTCACCTGCGACACGCGCGCGAAGCCCGGCCAAGGCTTTGCTTCGGCCGTGCCACGGGTCAGCATATCCTGGATGAACTTGATCGCACCCGCCGCAGTCCTGGGTTTGCTCGCAGGCGCGTCCTGGGCGATAGCCGGGTTGGCCAACACGACCATCAGCCCCAAAACGATGATGCGCCGGACATTCAGCATAGCTACGGGCAGCCCGTGAGGAGCCGGCTGTGCTCGAGCGGAGCGACGGAGCTACGCACTTCCAAGATCGATCCTGGCCGCGGTCGGTCAGTTTTCATAATCATGCGCCCCATGATGTATGCTTCCGTGGCGCCACTTTGCTATTCCCCTCCGTCCGTACCGTGTCGCAGATACTATAACCCAGACGGTCATAAAGTGCCCTGGCTCGATCGTTCTGTATCGCCACCGAAATAATGATGAAGCGCAGTTTGCGTTCTTCAGCCCATTGTTCCGCAAGAGCGAGCAGCCGCGATCCGAGCCCGTTCCCCCAATATTCCTTGCGGATCGCCAGATCGAAGGATGCGAATTCCTCTGCTCCTTCTTCCCGCACTTGCCGGATATCGACATAGCCGACAATGCCATGCCCCGTTTCGATAAGAAAAATGCCGCGCTTTCCAAACCTTGTAGCCCGCAATTCCGATACGCAGCGTTTCACCAAGGCACGGGGGTCAGCGACGTCGAACACCATATGCTCGGCTTCGGTGCTCAACGCTGTTTTCAAAGAGGCAAGCGCCTTTGCATCACGAACGCCCGCCGCCCGGGCAATGAACCTGCGCGATGCGCTCTCACGCGCGCTCCCCTCGACGAAGCGGAGCGCGACCGGCACAGAGGCCGATAAACGGCTCATGCGCGCCGCTCCCGTTGCGCCGCGACAGAATACCGGTTCAACCTAGCGAGGCCCGCCCAGCTGAAACGCTGGCGGAAAAAGGCCCAGTAAACGACCCCTGCTCCTCGCGACGCCTTGCCTGAACCCTCGTCTCGCAGGCTCTTCCGCACCCCGAACGACGCTAGGCAAAGCCCCGCGATGTTGGTGAAGATAGATATGAAATCCACCGTGAGGGCAAACGGCGCGCCAACGATGATATTGTGCGCCAGCCAGAAAGGAGCCCCGATCAGGAAAGCTATTTTCATCCGTAAAGGCGATGGCTGGTTGCGCGCGGCCATGCTGACGATGCTGCCGCAGCCAGCGAGAAGCGATGATATGCCTGCCCATGTGAAAATAGCCAGCGTGACAAGGATGGCGAGGCTCGCGACGTTGAGCGCCAACCGCGTCCCACGATCCCGCACGGTCAACGCGATCAGCAGCTGCGCGAGCGAGATGCCGCAAGCCACCGCTGCGGTCGAGGCACCAAGGGCGGCGAATTGCAGTGCAAAGGCGATCGCGCCGACGCCTTGGACGATGATTACCCGACGCAAGCAGCGCAGGAATGGCCAGATAACAACGCACGCCAGCCCGATCATGCCCAGCAGAATGCTAGTCGCACCGCCAACGGTCATCGCTTCGGAAATCAAGGATGGCATGCTCTCTCGCGGGAATGAGGACGACACCCGCATAATGAAGATGCCTGGTTAATATTCCCTTCACAGTCCGCGATGCGCATGGCCTCGTTTAATTTGGCCAAGCCCGCCCATTCTCATGCCGCCATTCGAGAAAGCCTGACATGATCCAGCGCGCGAAGCTCCATTTTCCTCGTGTCACGCTGCGGCCCGACCCGTCGCGTACTTTGGTCAGGCCGTTCGAGCCCGGCTATCCGCAAGGCTTTGACGCTGGCACGACCCGCACCCAGGAGACGGTCGATCTGATCCTGTCGCTTGGCGAGGCGGAACTGACCCGCCAGTTGGAGGGCGTCACCGCGTCACTGGACGAGAACCACCGCGACGTCGACGCGATGCTGCGGCGGCGTTTCGACGAGGTCGCCGATCACTTCAAAGGTGCCGACCGCTGCGACGATGCGCGACGTCGACTGATTGGAGCCTATTTCAGCCAGGAATACGCCTATGAGAGCGCGGCGTTGTTCAATCCCAGCGCCGTGCTCCATCCCGACCAGAGCGACGTTACCGATGGTGAGGTTCGGATTATTCTGTCGCTGCGCGGGATCGGCGAGGGCCATCTTTCTTCCGTGACTTTCCGCACGGGGCGGTGGAAGCCCGGCGGCGCGCTGGTTGTGGATGATCCCAGCTCGGTGTCGATGCAGCCGATCATTGAGCGTGCCGATACGGGCGACGTGGTCCGCCTTCGGTATAGCGGCAGCGAAGACTTATCCGAGACCGTGCTGTTTCCCGTGCTGCCCAGCCAACGCCAGGGGATCGAGGACCTCAGGCTGGTTCGTTTTGACGAGGGTGAAGGCACGTTCGCCGATCATGGAACCTATACCGCGTTCAGTGGCGCAGAGGCGCGATCGGAGCTGCTGACCACGACCGATTTCAGCACCTTCGAGATGCGCGCGCTTACCGGCGATGCCTCGACGGGCAAGGGGATGGCGCTTTTCCCCCGTCGGATCGACGGCTTGTTCACGATACTGGGCCGTCAGGACAACAAGAATATCTGGCTGCTGGAATCTGACGACATCCTTCACTGGGCCGGCGGCGCCAAGCTGATCGAGCCGCGCTATCCGTGGGAGTTTGTCCAGATGGGCAATTGCGGCTCACCGATTGAGGTCGACGAGGGATGGCTGGTGTTGACGCACGGGGTTGGCACGGTGCGCAACTACTGCATCGGCGCATGCCTCCTCGACAAGCGCGACCCCTCGAAGCTCCTGGCGCGTACGCCGCGCCCGGTCCTGGCTCCCAGCCCCAAGCAGCGCGACGGCTATGTTCCCAACGTCGTCTACAGCTGCGGCGCGCTGCTGGCCGGCCACCACTTGTTGCTCCCCTATGCCGTCGCGGACAGCTTTACCGCGTTCGCGACCACGACGGTCGATGATCTGCTCGCAGCGATGGAGTGAGCAGGCGGCGTTTTGAGGGATTTTCGGGCCAGACGCGTATCTAATAATATTGGCGATGCTGCCGCGCCTGGTCTGCCGGCGTATCCGGCCGGCGCTTCGGGTTGGCAGCAGCGTTTGAGGCCGTGCATGCGCCTTGCAGCCTCAGCGACAGTCGTGATCCAGGCCAATTGATGGAGGCTCCGCATGTCACCGCAGATTTTAAAACTTTCGGCAATTTCCGGACTGGCAGCGGCACTTGGCGGTTGCGCGACGTATGGACAGCCAAGCCGTAATATCGCCTATTTCGCGGTGCCGTGTAACACGCCGGGAGCATTCGTAGCGCAGCCCTTGTCAGCTTTGGACGCGCCTCCAGCCACGCCGGTCCCGGCGACCCAGACGCAAGGTGTACAAGCTTGCCTGATCGCGGTGCCGGCCCGGGATCTGGCCTATAACGCGCGCTATCGGGGCGGCGGGGGTTATTACGATCCTTACTATGGCTATCCGGGCTATGGGTCGCCCTTCTACGGTTCGTTTGGGATCGGATTCGGACTCCACGGTGGTGGTTATGGGCACGGCAGCAGCTTTGGCCATCGCGGCGGTGGTGGTCATAGTGGCGGCGGTCACGGCAGTCATTGAAGCGCCAATCTGTTCGAGCTTGTTCGTACAGAAATCTCGGCCGCAGTGACACCATTCAACTTTGCTTGAATGGCGAGCCAAGACGCATTGATGGCGTCAGTGACCGCCAACGCACCGTGATGTTCGGCCGCCGACGCATCCGGCTTGCAGCCCGTCCCGGAGCTACGATCGATTAGCGGCGGAGCATCGTGGCCGCGACCCGCCATCGGACTTGGAACGGCGACCATAGGGCGTAAGCGGGGAAGGGATTATCCTGCGCGACGCTCGACGTGTGCGAGGGGTGAGCTGCCAGAGCGCGTAAACCTGAAGAGAGCGCGCGCTGGAGCCGGCTTGGGAGAATGGCTTTATGAGCACGGTAGCTGACGGGTCGACGTCGCAGGAAAAAGTGGATTGCATCATCATCGGCGGTGGCCCCGCCGGACTGACTGCCGCGACCTATCTCGGGCGTTTTCTTCGCAACTGTGTTGTCATCGACGCAGGCGCAGGCCGCGCCAGTTCGATTCCGCGCTCCCACAATCTGCCGGGCTTTCCGGACGGGATTGGCGGTGCGGACCTGCTGTCGCGGATGAAGCGACAGGCGCAAGCGTATGGTGCAACGATCCAGCAGGGCAGGGTGGTCCGCCTGGCGATCGTCGAGGACGGGTTCTCCGTCGCGACGGATGCGACGAACTGGCAAGCCCGTACCGTGATCTTGACGACCGGCGTTCGGAATCACCGGCCCTCGATGCCTCAGTCGTCGCACGACGCCGCATTGGCGCGCGGCCTGATCCGCTATTGCCCGGTGTGCGACGCATATGAGGCTAAGGGCGCCAATATCGCTGTGCTCGGCTGCGACGACCATGGCGCTGCCGAGGCTGAGTTCCTACGCCCATATGGTGCGCGGGTGACGCTGCTGGCGCAACGATCGCCCGAACTCTCGTGGCCGGACGAGGCGCGGCTCGTTGGACTTGGTGTCGAAATTATCAAAGAAGCGGTAGTCGAAATATCGATCGATGGCGATCAACTTGCGGTTCGACTGGCAGATGGGCGACGGTTCTCGTTTGACACCCTGTATCCGGCACTTGGCTCCTCGCCGCACACCCAGCTCGTCGCTGAGATGGGGGTAAAACTTAGCGAAGGCGGCTGCGTTATCACCGACGCACATCAACAGACCTCGGTCAGCGGTTTGTTCGCGGCCGGGGATGTCGTCGAGAGTCTGGATCAAATCAGTGTTGCAATGGGTCAAGCCGCGCAGGCAGCAACAGCAATCCACAACTTGCTCCGCCTCAGAGAGTCGGAGTAAGCCGATCCGAGATATTATCGGAAATGTATTTGCGATGCACGCACCCGATCCGATTAAGTCTCGGGATGAGAACCCAGATCAATGGCCGCGATAGTTGTCGTAGCCGCGTTGGTCGTGCCGATTATACCCGCGATCATACCCATGCTGTCGCTTGTAGGCATGTTGGCGAGGATAGTAGCCACTGTTGTTATAATAGCCGTTGCCATTGCCATTATAATGGCTGTTGCCAGTGTTATAACCATGCCCACCACGGCGGTTATAACCATGGTTGCCATACCCGCCTTGCTCATGACCAGCTCGGTTCTGCCAACCACCATGGTCGCGATCCCGGGCAAGCGCCGCGCTTGGCACCAGAACACCAGCTGTAGAGGCGACCAGCGCAACAGCCGCAAACATTTTGCCGAACATTTCTGTTCTCCTCATCGTTCAATCACGTGAGGTCTTGGTAGATCGTCCGCGTTGAAGCAGGTCTGAATGCATTTGTCAGCGACCGTTCACGCCAAGTCAGTGGCGAGCGTGTCATCTTTTCCCTCAGAGCCACGCGTGTGAGGGCTGGTGCCTGTCGCCACCCCTCACCGGACCGCGGGCGACAGTTAAGTATCAGCGCATCTTTGCTTGCAACTCAGCGAGCGCGCGCTGATTGTCATCGACGGTCTTTCGAGCCTCTGCCAACACCTCTGCGTTCTTTGTATGACGCATGATAATCTGTGACATCTCGATCGCGCCGCGGTGGTGAGCGGCCATGCTCTTCATCCATGCCTTGGCAGGATCGGGGTCCATCATCCCCTGCATCATCGCCTGGTTCATGCGGTCCATCGCGGCCGAAAGCTCTTTTTGCGCTGGCCCCATGTTCTGCATGCCCTGCATCCCGGGCATAGCCATTCCGCCCATTTGCGAATGTTGGGCAAGTGCCGGCGTGGCGGTGACGGTCGCTGCGGCGATGCTCATCATACTGAGGAGACGAATCATGCTGTTTCCTTTCTTTGTGGTTCGATCCTTAACGAGCAAGCGGCAGTCCGGTTCATCTGGATTGGGTTAGGCCGTAATTGTCGCTGCGATTGTCATGCTTCAGGCCGGCGAGGGCAAACGCCTCCCGGCGCGTATCATCTTGTAGGCAGGACGGTTGCACCGCCGCTGGCCTAGGCACGATCGGAGACGTTATGACCAAGATGAATATCGCCGTGAGGCTCCTTCAGACCGCAGCTGCCATCGGTATCGCCACTGCCGGGATCAGCGCCGCGTCGGCGCAGTCAAATGGCGGCTCGATGGCCGGGATGAAAATGGCGCCCGGATCGAAGATGGACGTGAAGAGCAAGAAGGCCGCTCCGAAGAAGGCCGCTCCAAAGAAAGCAGCTCATCACAAGGGTGGGCATCCCGAGGCAGGCAAGCACAAGTAAAACGACGGTAGCTGCCAGCGGATTGTCGGGAGCGATTCCAGCGGCCCGCTGGCATCCCGGGACGGCATGGTCAGGGCCTTGAATGTGCCCTTTGGCGACCCTGGAAGGTTGTTCCGCAGGCGCCTGCGCCATGACGATTCAGTGGATGACCTGGGGGTATTCGCTCGCACTTTGCAGGCGGAGAAAAGAAGCGGAGATGCACATGACTAGCGGCGCGGCCAGGCGGGCAACCACCTACCGGATGGTGACGGCCGAACACACGTGTCCTTACGGTCTTAAAGCAAAGGACCTGCTGCGGCGCGAGGGCTACGCGGTCGAGGATCATTGGCTTACGACCCGCGAAGAAACCGATGCCTTCAAGGTGGAGTATGGGGTGAAGACGACCCCCCAGACATTTATCTCGGGCGAGCGAATAGGCGGCTATGACGATCTGCGCCGCTTTTTCGGCAAGACGGTCAGCGACCCGAAAGCTGTCTCCTACCGTCCAGTGATCGCGGTCTTCGCGATGACGGCGCTGATGGCGCTTGCCACGAGCTATGCCGTGTTCGGCACCCCGTTCACGATCCGCGCAGGCGAATGGTTCATCGCCTTCTCGATGTGCGTCCTGGCGCTGCTGAAGCTCCAGAACATCGAAAGCTTTTCCAGTATGTTCCTAGGGTACGATCTGCTCGCCAAACGCTGGGTGCCCTATTCCTACATCTACCCGTTTGCCGAAGGTGGCGCGGGCGTGCTGATGATCGCGGGCGCTCTGACCTGGCTATCGGTGCCGGTTGCTCTCGTCATCGGGACGATCGGCGCGGTGTCGGTGTTCAAGGCTGTCTATATCGATAAACGCGAGTTGAAATGCGCTTGCGTGGGAGGGGATAGCAACGTGCCCCTCGGCTTCATCTCGCTGACCGAGAATGTGATGATGGTGGCCATGGCGATGTGGATGGCGCTTGCTCCGGGCATGCTGACGATGGCCGGTTAGAGCCTCGGTCAGATCACTGATCGATCGGCAACAGTCCAAAAACAATACGAGCGATAAAATCACTCAAGACGAGGAAAATGTTATGATGCGATCGGCAAAGCGGTTGACAATGATAGTGCTGGGCTTTGTCGCGCTGTCGACGGGCTCGCTTGCGTTCGCGCATGAAGATCATGACGCGCTGGGCGCAGGCCCCGGGGTGGCCAATAGCACAGCCCCCGCCAAGGCAGATGATCACATGGACATGGGCTCGATGACGAGCCCCAGTATGAATATGGCCGGTGACGAGATGGCGATGGGCGGCATGCACGATGAGGGCGCCAACAAAAACAAGAGCTTCGGCGAGCGCCTCGTGAGCTGGCTCGGCCGCGTCCATACGATGGTCATCCATTTCCCAATCGCACTGTTCATCGGTGCATTCGCGGTCGAGCTGTTCGGGCTATGGCGCCAGAACCGCGATTATCAGCGGGCGGCGCACGTCATGCTCGTGGTCGGAGCGCTGGGGGCTATCGTGGCGGCGTTCCTCGGCTGGTTCGCTGGCGGCTTTTATCTATCGGACCGCAACCCTATTCTGATGACCCATCGCTGGCTTGGTACCTCGATCGCGGTATTCGGAATAGGCCTTGCCTACCTGGCTACAGCGCACCGTAGAGCACCCGACCGATCGCGTACTGTCTACTGGGTGCTGCTCGCTTTGATGACGCTGGCAATATCGGTACAGGGGTTCCTGGGGGGCACGTTCATGCATGGCGGCCTCAACCATCTTGCGTTCTGAAGGGGGAAAGATGATTTTTGCTTTGAGGGTGGCTGTGGCCACGTCGCTGGTAGTGCCGATTGCGGTCGCTGCGCAGCCTGCATCGCGCATGGTGGACACGAAAGCCGTGGAAGCGGTGCTGTCTGAGTACAAGGCGGCGATCGAGAAGCTCGACGCGACCGGGACAGAACGTCTCTTCGCGGCCGACTCCCAGATTTTCGAAACGGGCGGCTCCGAGGGGACCTATGCGACCTACCTCGCCCATCATCTCGGGCCGGAGCTGGCGGCGTTCAAATCGTTCAAGTTCTCAGACTACAAGGTCAGCGTCCGTTTCGAAGGTTCGGTCGCCCTCGCGACCGAGAGCTATCGCTACAGGATCGAGCCGAAGACCGGGGCTGTTGCTGAACGCCTTGGCGTCGCAACCAGCGTCTTGCGGCGCGTGGGAAGCAGCTGGAAGATCGTCAGCATGCACAATAGCGGTCGCACGCCGAGAGGCGCCTGATCGATCAGCGTCGTTGATCCCAAAGCTTTCGGGTATCAACGACGCGGTAGCTACTGCTTCTTTGCTGGATCCGGCGTAGTCGGCTCCGGAGCCGTGCTTGTCGCGGAATTAGTCGGGTGATCGTGTTCAAGGATACCCGCATAATGGTTCATCTGGTCTTCGGAAACGTTTGGCGTCTCATCTTGGGGTTTGAGTAGCAACGGAACAGAAAACCTACATAAGCCAAGCAGCCGCTTATCTCCGGTCCGCGTTGTCATGGACATAACGGCGCAGCACGCGGTTTATTTCGGTCTGGTATCCCCCCGATTGCGCGTGATCCTTGAACCAGCTCACCACATCGGTATCGAGCCGCAGGGTAACGGGTTTTTTGCGCGGCTTGTAAAGACCGGGACGCTTTGCCAAAGCCCAATTCTCAATCGGTGCCTCGGGAATATCCGCCGTGTCGATGTCAGTGTCAGGCATGTCCACTAGCTGCGCAATTTGGGCCGCTATGTCAGCCTCAGTCATCTTGTGCTTCATAACGTTTCCTTTCATCGGCTGTCGCTTTTCGGGCGCTGATAATACGTATGCTGTTCTCATCGTCACCCGTGGGGAGCGTGTGGACGACCGTTAAGATCAATATGCCGCGTACCAAGCCAATCGCGTGCCAGCGTTCTTCGTCGTTTTCATAGCGATCAAACACGATGATATGGGCGGGATCATCCCAGACCAGCTCAGCCAGCTCGAATGCGACATGGTGCTTGCGCAGGTTGGCAGCGGCCTTGTCGTCGTCCCACTCAAATATCACAAAACTTCCTGTATTGACATTATCGTGCATACATTGCTCGAGGGCCAGATGCAACGCTGAACCATGCGGTCACAACAAACCCCGGTTTGATGCGAAGCGGTCCGACGAACGCGATCGACCCACTGGACGGCCTTCAATCTCACATCTACCCGTCCAGAAACCTATAGCCGGTAAACCCATCGTTCGATAGATTGATGCAAGAGGGAGCGGGCGTCGATGCTGATCGGGTACATGCGGGTGTCGACGGGCGAGCAGAATCTCGATCTGCAACGTGATGCGCTCGATCGTGCCGGATGCAACCGGATCTTCGACGACGTTTGCTCGGGCCGTACGACCGAACGGCCTGGGCTCGACAAGGCAATCGATATCATGCGTGATGGCGACGCTCTTGTTGTCTGGAAGCTCGACCGAATTGGACGGTCGCTGCCTCACGTCGTCGGGCTGGTCGGAGATCTGCAGAAGCGCGGCGTCGGCCTGAAGGTGCTGACCGGCGATATCGATACGACGACCGTCACGGGCCGGTTAGTGTTCGGCATCTTCGCAACCCTGGCCGAGTTCGAGCGCGACCTGATCCACGAGCGCACGATGGCAGGGCTGGCTGCGGCCAGGGCCCGTGGCCGCGCGGGCGGGCGGCCACGGGTGATGACGAAACAGAAGTTGAAGGCCGCAATGGCGTTGATGGCAGACCGCGACAATGCCGCGCGCGACGTCGCTGTCCAGCTCGGAGTATCGGTGTCGACACTCTATGCCTATGTCGACGCCAAAGGACAGCCGCGAGAGCGGGCCAGCGAACTGTTGGCCAAGCGCGGGACCAGATCCGCGGCAGCGGCATAGCGTGAAGCGGTGCCAGTCAGCTTTCTCTCGGACGACCAGGCACTGCGATATGGTCGCTTCGTAGGCGATCCGACCTCGGAACAGCTGGCGCGGCACTTTCATCTCGACGATGCGGACCGGGCGTTCATCGGCGCACACCGCGGCGACCACAACCGGTTCGGTGTCGCGGTGCAGCTTGGCTCGTTGAGGCTGCTCGGCACTTTTCTCGAAGATCCGGCGCAAATACCTGCGTCCGTCACGCGATTTGCTGGCGACCAACTGGCGATCGACGGATCGGCCGAACTAATGGCGCGATATTGCGCGACCAAGGGACGATGGCGGCACGGCCCGCGCATCCGCATTCATTATGGCTACCGAGTCTTCTCCGATCCCGGCGTCGCGTTCCGATTGCATCGTTTCCTGTATGCGCTGTGCTGGACGGGCACCGATCGACCGTCGGCCCTGTTCGACGCAGCCGCGACATGGCTGCTCGAGTTCAAGGTGATGTTACCGGGATTGTCCGTCCTCGAGCGCGATATCGCACGGGTCCGCACGCGAGTCGCCGCGCACGTCCATCGCCGCCTGGTCGACAAGCTGACGTCAGAGCAACGTACCCGGCTCGATACGCTCGTCGCTGTTGCCGAAGATGGACGGCAAAGCCCGCTCGATCGACTCCGTGATGGGCCATATCTGCAAAGCGGCCCTGAGATCAGCCGGGCCATCGACCGACTGACCGAAATCCGTACATTCACCACAGGCTTGCCCGAACTCGACCGCGTACCGCCCGGCAAGGCCGCCGCATTAGCGCGATTTGCCGGCGCCGCGAAAGCGCAGGCCGTCGCCCGGTTGCCGGACGATCGCCGCGCGGCGACCCTGGTTGCCTTCATCCGGACGCTTGAAGCGTCGGCCAGCGACGATGTCATCGACCTGTTCGACGCCGTGTCGACCAAGATGTTCTCCAATGCGCGCATCAACGCCAAGGAGGCGCGGATGCGCTCACTGCGCGATCTCGACGCCGCATCGCTCCGGCTTCGCGATGTCGGGGCGGTGCTGCTCGATGACAGTATCGGCGACACCGAGGTCCGCGCAGCCGTGTTCGCGCTCGTCGACCGGGCAGCGCTGACCGAGGCCGTCGCGCAGGTGAACCTGCTCGCCCGGCCGACCGACGAGAGCTACTTCGTCGAGTTGCGCCAGCAGACTGGCACGATGCGCTATCTGCCGAAGATGCTTGCTGGGCTCGATCTTGCGGCGGCGCCAGCGGGGCAGCCGCTGTTGGACGCGGTCGATCACCTGCGGAGAGTTCACCAGGGTGAAAAGCGCCGTGGACCGGTACCAACATCTTTCGTACCCAAGGCCTGGGCCCGCCAGCTGAAGACCGCGGACGGTGCATTCGATCTGATCGGATACCGGCTTTGTACGCTCGACCGACTACGCCGCGCCATCCGTCGCCGCGACGTCTTTCCCGTTCGCTCACTTCGCTATGCCGATCCTCGCAAGGGCCTACTGACGGGAGCTGGCTGGGAGGCGGCGCGACCGACGGTATGCCGCACGGTCGGCGTGGCGGTCGCTGGCGACGAGGAAATCGCCAAACTTTCGGCGCGGCTCGATCTTGCCTACCGCGAAACAGCCGCGCGCGTGCCGGACAACGATGCGGTGACAATTACGAAGACCGCGAGCGCCGCCGACCTATCAATCGCACCGCTCGATAAGATCGACGAGCCATTGAGCCTCACCAACCTGCATAATGCGATCGATGCGCGACTGCCGCGGCTCGATCTCCCCGAGCTGATCCTGGAGATGCACGCGCGAACGGGGTTCGGGGCAGCGTTCACTCATGCCAGTGAGGGCAATGCGCGCGCTGAGGATATAGCGACCACGATCTGTGCAGTGCTTGTCGCGGAGGCAACCAATACCGGGTTCGAGCCGCTTGTCCGCTCGGAGGTCCCCGCCTTGCGCCGGTCGCGGCTGAGCTGGGTGAAGCAGAACTTCATGCGGGCCGAAACGCTGACGGCGGCCAACGCGCTACTGGTCGCCGCGCATAACAGGATTCCACTGACCCGTGCCTGGGGCGGCGGCGAGGTCGCCTCGGCCGATGGGCTGCGATTCACCGTGCCGGTCCGCACGATCCACGCCGGCCCGAACCCGCGCTATTTCGGGCGCGAACGCGGCGTCACCTGGTACAATCTGGTTTCCGACCGTTTTTCCGGGCTGAATGCCGTGACGGTCCCCGGTACGTTGCGCGACAGCCTCCATCTGCTGGCGGTCGTGCTCGACCAGGAAACCGAATTGCGGCCAAGCGAAATCATGACCGATACGGCCGGCTATACCGACACGATTTTCGGCGTTTTCTACCTCCTCGGGCTCCAGTTCTCGCCGCGCATCGCCGATATCGGCGGCGCGCGGTTCTGGCGTGTCGATGGAAAGGCCGATTACGGTGTGCTGGACGACCTCGCGTCGAACAGGATCAACACCAAGCTGATCGTCGAGCACTGGGATGACCTGCTGCGCCTGGCCGGATCGCTGAAACTCGGCGTCGTGCGCGCGACTGGGCTCACCCGTGTCCTTCAGACCAACGATCGCCCGACCAAGCTAGCGCGCGCGCTCCAGGAACTTGGCCGCCTCATCAAGTCGCTCTACATGCTGCGGTTCATCGATGACGAAACCTACCGGCGACGCATCCTGGTCCAGCTCAACCGGGGCGAGAGCCGTCACCAGCTCGCCCGCACCGTATTCCACGGCAAGCGCGGTGAGCTTCGTCAGCGTTACCGCGAAGGGCAAGAAGATCAACTCGGCGCGCTTGGGCTCGTCGTCAATCTGGTCGTGCTCTGGAACACGATCTACATCGACGCCGCGCTCAACCAGCTCCGCACCGAAGGTCATGTGATCCTCGACGAGGACGTCGCGCGCCTCTCGCCGCTCGGCTCCCAACACATCAACATGCTCGGGCGCTACGCCTTCACCATCCCCGACATGGTCGCGCGCGGCGAGCTGCGGCCGCTCCGTGATCCCAGCGTCACGGGCATCGACGATGCCTGAAGCCGCGCCTTATGTAGGTTTTCTGTTCCGTTGCTACTCAACCCCCGGAACAAGGAGGTAGGCAACGGGCTCCTTGTCGTTGTCGCTGCCTAACTCCTCCTCGTCGATCAGTTCGAGGCCGGGCACGCGCTGAACGGCTGCGGCAAAATTGTTCACCGAGCCCCGGACTTCGAAGACGAGCAATCTCTCCGGTGCCAGGGCAGCCGGATCAGCACGCAGTTCGAGACCGCCCGGATCTCGCGCCAAAGCCTGGGCCAGGCGGTCGAATTTCGGGGCAAATGTGGCCTGCTGGCGATCCCGAGGGAAAGATTCAGGTGGTCGGGGAAATTTTTGCTGACCGGCGGGACGTTGTCTTGATTGGTCTGGCGTCAGCCTCAGCAGGGGCTTGGTTGGATCGCTCGCCATCTACATTCCCGGGCCGTACGCGCGATTTCCATAGTTCAAGCTCTGTCTCGAGCGCATCATCGATCCCAATCTCCCCCAAACCCAGTATCTGCCTGCGCCTCACATTCTGGCATAGGTCGAGCGCCTCGGCATAACTTACTTCGCCAAGGCGGGTCGCGAGCTTCTGTACATTCATGCGCGGAGT
This sequence comes from Blastomonas sp. CCH9-A1, assembly GCF_001557175.1. NCBI lineage: Bacteria > Pseudomonadati > Pseudomonadota > Alphaproteobacteria > Sphingomonadales > Blastomonadaceae > Blastomonas > Blastomonas sp. CCH9-A1. The sequence goes on along the minus strand of NZ_LSHM01000045.1, from coordinate 1,637 downwards.
TTCAGGCCAGCCAGAGATGACCCTGTCCAAAAACACTTCAAGCAGTTTGCGATCAGGCTGCGGAAAAGCCAACCGCATCTGAAAGCGACGCCATACCGCGCGATCAAGCAACTCTGCATGATTAGTAGCCGCAACAACTATAACATACGGCGGCAATTGATCGAGTTGCATGAGCAAGAACGAGACCACGCGCTTGATTTCGCCGGTTTCATGGGTGTCGCCACGCTCTTTACCGATAGCATCAAACTCGTCGAAAAATAGGACGCTCGGCTGCGTGCGCACATAATCGAACAGTTTGCGAAGCCGGGCGTTGGTCTCACCAAGGTAACTGCCGATCAAAGCATCATAACGCACAACGAAGAATGGTAAGCCCAGCGCTTCCGCGATTGCCTCAGCAAAGGACGTCTTCCCGTTTCCAGGAGGCCCGGAAAGCAGAATTCGATGCCGTGGCTCATAGGCATGTGCGCGCAAAACATCAGCCCGCATGTGCTCTTCGATCAGCTGACGCCCATTCTCGCGCGCCGGCAACGAAAGGAGCAGATCATCAAATCTAACCCGCGCTTCGATTTCGATGATCGTGTCTCGACCTGGCCCGACCTGAGGCTGGGAGGTCGTGAGAGGCGGCGGCGTTACCGGCACGGTGCTTAGTGCGCGTTCGATGCGATCTGCAACGATGTGGTGATTTTTGGCTCGTTCGTCCGCCGCAATGGCCTCGGCCGCTGCGCGCAGCGTCTCACGGTCGCCAGCAACGCTGGCGCGAACAAGCGAGACGAGATGATCAGCGCGGGCCATTTTCTATGTTTCAGTCACTCAATCGGCAGGATCAAAATCGACTACTCGGGGAATCTAATGAAATTTTCCTGCGGTGTAATCAATTATTCGCGATCCAGCCCTAGCAGACCGAGCACGATAATGCCTCTGCCATATGTGACGCTCCGTAAGGGTACCTGAAACCAGGGACCATCGTGGAGCAAGCCAGCATTCCATAGCCTAGATTCTCTATAGAAAGCTCTCACCGGCGTGGTTCTCGAACAACGCGGCATCGCGAACATAACCGAGGAGCACCTCCACCTTCTTCTGACGCGATACCTCCTGCATCTTGGGCAGCGAGGCTCCGGCCTTGGCCGCCTCGGTCAGGAACCCTGAGCGCAGCGAGTGCGCACCGACTGCGGCAGGATCGAGCCCAACCTTTTCGGCGTAGCGCTGGATCAAGCGGGCAACCGAGCGATCTGACATCGGCTCCTTTGTCATCATCCCTTGTGGGCGTCACCTCAAGCTTTGTACGCTGAACAACGATTTTCCGGACATAATGTGAACATTGGTGTCAGGCAGCGGCGCGAAGGTACTGGTAGAGGGTTTCGCGGCTGATGCCCATGTCGCGCGCGATGGTCGCCTTGCGTTCACCGGCGGCAACGCGGCGGTGCAGATCGGCAATCATCTCATCCGAGAGCGACCGTTTCCGCCCCCGATAGGCGCCGCGCTGCCGAGCGATCGCAATGCCTTCGCGTTGCCGTTCGCGGATCAGGGCGCGCTCGAACTCAGCAAACGCACCCATGACCGAGAGCATCAGATTGGCCATCGGGGGGTGACTACACGAAAGTGACGTATCTGCACGGAAAGGGCGAACGGATAGCGAA